>NZ_JAOPHO010000002.1:0-275523 GCF_033141925.1 Peribacillus sp. CSMR9 | reverse complement strand
CAATACGGGAGTCAACTATTAGCTGCTTAATTTATAGGTCTTTTTTTAAGACTGTCCATTTTGAAGGGCACAGTTCAACCCCTACAGGTTGCAATCGTTTTTAATCTTTTGAGATTGATAAGTTTGACTCCGTAGATTGTCAATATCCAAAATGGCTTAACCATCTATTCGAAACTATTCACAAGTAACCTTGTAGGGGCAGCGGATGCATTAGGGTCCTCTATTTCCTGGCCACTTTGGTAGGGGCACAACATGTTCAATTTTTGTACTTTTAATATATTTTTTATAACGTCATTCCAATTTTAACTTTTCAGACCTGAAAAAGTCTTTTATGTAAAAAGGAGGTCATTCAAATATGAATAACAAAATGTATCTTTCCTTGGCCATTCCGCTTACGATTTCGACGATGAGTACGCCCTTGCTCGGTGCGGTTGATACGGCTGTTGTTGGAAAATTGAGTGATCCCGCTTATATAGGCGGGGTAGCTGTCGGAACCATTATCTTTAACACGATGTATTGGCTTTTTGGATTTCTTCGTGTCAGTACATCTGCCTTTGCAGCACAAGCGGAGGGAGCAAGGGATGAAAATCAAAGCCTGATGGCTTTGATTCGGCCTTTTTTCATAGCAGCAATTATCGGTCTTCTTTTTATCGTGATCCAAAAACCCATTTTGAATGTTTCGTTAGGTGCAATCGGTCAGGAATCGGACGTTTCCGCCTTTGCTGCAGATTACTTCAGCATCCGGATATGGGGTGCACCTTTTGCATTATTGAACTATGTCATCCTAGGCTGGTTAATCGGGAAATCCAGGATAAAAACATCTTTGTTCATACAAGTTTTCATGAACGTGATCAATATTATCTTATGCCTGGTTTTCGTAAATGGCTTTTCATGGTCAGTATCAGGGGTTGCTGCCGCTTCATTGATATCAGAGATTTTCGCTTTTTTCCTGGGCTTGTGGGTGATTCGGAAAGCGGTTATCATACCGGATGCTTTTTCATTCCGGGAGGGGTTCGATCATGCTTCCCTGAAGAAAATGATGGTGGTCAACAGGGATTTATTCATCAGGACCATTTGCCTGATTACGGTTTTCAATCTTTTTACGGCTAAAGGAGCCACTTTCGGGACAGAGACATTGGCGGCCAACGCCGTACTCATACAAATCCATTACCTGATGGCCTATTGCTTTGATGGCTTCGCGAATGCGTCCAGTCTTCTAATTGGAAAGGCCATTGGTTCGAGAGATATCCACCTTTATAAAAAAACTCTCTCACTTTCTGCGCAGTGGGGCTTGTATGCCTCGCTCATACTTGCTATATCATACTATCTATTTAGCGATAAGGTCATTCTCCTTTTCACGAATATCCCAGGTGTCATCGAACTGGCCCATGAATACGGACTTTGGATTGTCCTATTCCCTTTCACTGCCTTTATCGGACTCATTTTCTATGGGGTATTTACCGGTGCGACTGAAGCGGTTCCTATAAGAAACTCGATGCTCCTTGCACTATTGGCCTATCTATTTGTCCAATTCTCAGCAGTCCCCCAGCATGGCAATCATGGATTATGGCTTGCATTTCTGGCATTCAGTTTAGGACGTTCCTTATTTTTAGCGTTATATATCCCAAGACTAAACCGAAAAGTAACGGAGTTAATGGATGAAGAGAGTCCAGTGAAATCACCTTCTTTTTAAAAAAGAGGGTGTTTTTTATAATAAGGGGAATTTATCGGTAGTTTGACATTCGCAATAAAACGGGAATACGAAGAAAAGATAGCTACGCTTGGCGAATCAGATAGGAAAAGTGATAAAATGTAAAATATATATAAAAGAGGAGCTGACGTATTTTGAGTGAATTGAATTGGCGAGAAGAAGTTGAAAAACGGAAAATGGACCTATTACTGGACACACAAAACTTATTGAAAATAAAAAGTGTATTGGATGAAGAGCACCCGACAGAGGAGGCCCCATTCGGTAAAGGGGTCAAGGAAGCGCTTGATTACATGCTTAAATTAGGCGAAAAAGACGGTTTTACTGTGAAAAATGTCGATAATGTCGCTGGCCATATTGAAATGGGTGAAGGCGAGGAGTTAATCGGTATTTTATGCCATGTCGATGTGGTACCTGAAGGAGATGGATGGAGTTCGGATCCGTTTGGCGCTGAAATCCGTAATGGCCGCATATATGCTCGTGGGGCAATCGATGATAAAGGACCGACGATGGCTGCCTATCATGCAATGAAGCTGGTCAGGGAGCTAGGAAAACCTTTGAACAAACGTGTAAGGATGATCATTGGAACGGATGAAGAATCGAACTGGCGCTGCGTTGACCGGTACTTTGAAGTGGAGGAAATGCCATCGATGGGCTTCGCACCAGATGCTGACTTCCCGATCATCAGTGCGGAAAAGGGAATTTGGGATTTCTCGGTTATCCAACCTGCCGATGCAGGAAATGGTACGAGCTCAAACGTGAATGTTATGGAATTTTCTTCAGGCCGAAGGACGAATATGGTACCGGATTTTGCTACGGCGACTGTGGAAGCGGCTAATCCAGTTGAAGTAGTGGCAAACTATAAGGCTTATTTGCAAAAATACTCATTGAAGGGCCAGGCCGTTCCGCAAAAAAATCAAGTGCTCCTTGAAATGAATGGTGTCTCGGCACATGCGATGGAACCGAAAAATGGAATAAATGCAGGTCTGCATTTAGCCGACTTTTTAGCTGATCTCACTCTTGATCCGCATGCGAAAGCTTACTTCACTTTCATCAAGGGTCGTTTGTTTGAAGATTCCCGTGGAAATAATTTAGGTGTGGCTTATTCGGATGAGCAAACAGGAGAATTGACGGTCAATGCCGGCGTTTTCAATTATTCCAAACAAAGGGACAGCTCGATTGGGTTCAGTATGCGCTATCCAGTGACGTTTGAGTGGGAACAGGAAAAGGCGGCATTGGAAGAGAGGCTTGCGGCATATAATTTGAAAGTGAAGACCAATTCGCATTCTACTCCACATTATGTGAGCAGTGAAAGCTTCTTGATTAAGACGTTGCAGCAAGTTTATGAAGCGGAGACAGGTGATAAAGCTGAGCTTCTTTCGATTGGCGGCGGCACCTACGCCCGTTCATTGAAAGAAGGTGTTGCATTCGGCCCGCTTTTCCCTGGCAGCGAAGATATTGCGCATCAAAAAGATGAATATATTGATATTGAAGATATGCTAAAGGCCACGTCCATTTATGCACGTGCCATTCATGAATTGGCTAAATAAAAGGCTGAGAAGGAGAAAGACATGGGAAAAATCATTTTTAACGGCGATCTTAAAAGCAGGTCCGAAGTACAGGTTGACATTGAAGATCGGGGATATCAATTCGGTGATGGCGTCTATGAAGTCATCCGGGTTTATAATGGCGAATTATTTGCGGGAGACATGCATCTAAACCGGCTGATGGACAGTGCGAAGTTGATTCAGATGAAAGTTCCCTTTACTATAGCGGAAATCAAAACCCGCATGGAAGAGCTGATCGCTGAAGATCAACTGAAGGACGGTATCGTCTATATGCAGCTGACAAGGGGCGTATCTCCGCGAACACACTCATTTCCAACTGCTGAGGTGGAACCGGTCTTTGTAGCCTATACGAAGGAAACGCCTTATACAGGAAAAATGAAGCAAGGGGTCAAGGCTGTTACCACCGACGATATACGCTGGCTGCGCTGTAATATTAAGAGCTTAAATCTACTTGGTAATATAATGGCTAAACAGCAAGCGGTTGAAGCTGGCTGTGATGAAGCGATCCAGCATCGAGATGGCACGGTTACGGAGGGAAGTTCGTCAAATGTCTCAATCGTGGTGGATGGACTACTTAAAACGCATCCGGCCACCAACTTGATCCTGAATGGAATTACCCGTCAGGTGATGCTGAAACTTTGCGCTGAACATGGAATTCCCTATGTCGAAGAGACCTTCACTGTCGAGGACATGATGGCAGCCGATGAAGTCCTTTATACGAGCACAAGCGTCGAAGTGACACCAATTATAAATATCGATGGCCAATCGATTGCAGCCGGGGAACCCGGTCCGATAACCCAAAGAATTCAAAAACTGTTTTCCGAGGAAATCGAGAGGCAATGCGGTTCGGTTAAATAGATACAACCCCCCCTTTGCCGAAACTGGCAAGGGGATTTTTTTTAAATGCTTCTACTTTAAAGCCGGACATGAAAGATTTTTATCGTGCAATTGACTGATTTCATGTCAGAAGTGTCCGAACCTCTTTTTACACGCCTTCGTTCACGTTAAAAACATTCACCTCATGCAGTTAAATTCATGTAAAAAAAATTTTTTGACATTTTCAAGATCCAGGAATATAATTGCTAATAACCTAAAAAGTTTACCCGTTGCAACAATTTAAGTTGCGTGTAAAAAGGAGCTGAAATAGAAATGTCCGATGTATTGCATCAATCTTCCTCGAGAGGGATCAAACAACTGCTTCCTTATCTAGGGCCGGCCTTTATAGCAGCTGTGGCCTATATTGATCCAGGGAATTATGCTACCAATATTACCGCCGGATCTAAATATGGCTATACATTATTATGGGTTATCTTCGCATCTAATTTAATGGCTGTGCTGATTCAATCACTATCCGCTAAATTGGGGATAGCGACAGGAAAGAACCTACCTGAGTTATGCAGGGAGAAATTTTCGAAAAAGACATCTTTCTTATTATGGATTCAAGCCGAAGCAGTCATAATGGCAACGGACTTAGCTGAATTCATAGGAGCGGCACTGGGAATTTATTTGCTATTTGACTTACCGCTCATCACATCGGCCATTATTGCAGCGATTGGTTCTTTTGCCATTTTGGAAATCCAGCGTAGAGGTTATCGGACATTCGAAGCCTTGATCACGGTCATGATATTTGTTGTGGTGATTGCCTTTGGTGCTCAAGTTTTTTATGCGAAACCTGACACTTCATCCGTTGTCTTAGGACTCTTCACTCCAAAATTCGAGGGAGTGGACAGTATTTTACTATCGGCAGGTATGCTTGGAGCTACCGTTATGCCACATGCGATTTACCTTCATTCCTCTTTAACTCAGAAGAGAATTGTCGGTAAAAACGATTTCGAAAGAAAAAGAATTTTTCGTTTTGAGCTAATTGATATTATCATCGCCATGTTGATTGCAGGTGGGATCAATGCCGCAATGGTCATTGTTTCAGCTGCCCTTTTTCATAAGAATGGAGTACCTGTAGAGGATTTGGATGTTGCCTATCAACAATTCGGTGCCATACTTGGACCCTCTGTCGCGATGCTCTTTGGAATAGGCTTATTATTTGCCGGTTTATCCAGCTCATCCGTTGGTGTATTGACAGGTGATGTAGTCATGCAGGGATTCATTAAAAGACATATACCGATCTATTTGAGAAGGGCCATATCGACGGTCCCGCCTCTGCTGATAATATTATGGGGAGTGAATCCATCTAAAGCACTTGTGATGAGTCAAGTTATACTCTCGTTTGGCATCGCGTTTGCCTTAGTGCCATTGATCATGTTCACAAGCAATAAAAAAATCATGGGCAACCTGGTCAATCACAAAATCACCTCAAGCACTGCATGGCTCATAGCTGTACTCATCATCGGACTGAATTTGTTCCTTCTTTACGAAACGCTGTTCAGCTAAAAGGAGAAGAGGCAGATAAGGAACATTTTGACTGCACACCAATTGTTAGACACCATCTAACAATTGGAGGTGCAGTTTTTTTTGTTAATCCGTCCTTCCTTGCAATAATCCGCCCCAAACTATTATGAACAATCCCTCTGAAGGATTACTTCCTCTATAGCTTCGTTCACAGTATGGAAGGCAGGGATTCCAGTCTTTTTTTGATGGAGGGCATATTTATAAGGAAGTCCATGAAAGTATAGGCAATGGGGATTATGGAAAAATTAATGGGAAAACAGGAAGGGATGTTTGTGACCATGAATACTCATTTTTTCTTTGCTTTAGTATTACCTGATGATATTAAGTCTTATTTAAATGCTGTTACGGAACAACTGAGGTCAGACTTTCCATTTAAGAAATGGCTGCATCCAGCCGATTATCATATTACGATGGCATTTTTGGGCAATGCCCCCGATCCATTGAAAAAGGACGCTTTGGAGCGTGTGGAGAGCAAGCTTGCTAATGAAGCCTCATTTGGTTTGAAACTCGGCGATATCGGCGGTTTTGGCAAGAGTGAGAGTCCAAGGATTCTATGGGCAGGTGTCAACCAGCAAGAAAGGCTTTTTACCATTCAAAGAAAAATTTATAATTCATGTATCGAGGCCGGTTTTGAACTTGATAAAAAGCCGTTTAAGCCTCATATAACGCTGGCAAGAAAATTTGAGGGGGAAAGTCCCTTTTCGTTGGAGAGCGTCCGGCGGATGGCGAATTTGGAGTGTAAGCATTTTGAAGCTGACCAGGTTGCGTTATATCAAACACATCTTGGAGCCTCGCCGTCATACGAGAAGATTTTCACGATACCCCTTGAAAAATAGAGAGAGAGGGGTGGTGGCTGTATGGCACAGCTCATAAAGATGCAGGATTATATTTCCCGGTATGAGCAGGATATTTATCGATATCCAACACAATTTGCACGGTTGAAAAAACAGCAATGGGATACATTGAAGGCTGCTTATAATGCGGGTGAGCTAGATCGGTTGTATAGCGAATATGCTGAAAGTGGAACACAGGTCAAGATTGATACTTCACAGGAAGGGTCAAAGGGCCTGTTTAAAAGGGTGAAAGGCATATTCCACAGGGCAGAACAAGAGGCAGAGGCGGAAGAGTTGGTAATACAGAACCAAGTTGAAAATACTAATGTATTTTCATTAAAGTTTCCGTTCCGTCCGGCCAGTCTGGATGAATTAAAGCAGAATTTTTTAAATCAATTGCTCCGCTTCCAAATGAAATGGGGAAGTTCGACGCTTCGAGAAAAGTCAATTGTGGACCAATCATTCTTTTTGGATGAAAGGCTCCGCTTTTTTCTGCAGCGTTTTCCGGATACGTTTCTTGTATTATATAAACCAATTTTTCTATTGAAAAATGCTCCTGTTGAAGTCGATGTCATTTTATTGACCCCAGTTGACGCTTGGTGCATCACTTTTCTGGAAGCCGAGGAAGACGCTGCTTTCATCGGTGGGAGTGATCGGTTCTGGGTCCGCAGGCATCATAAGCATCCTGATAAAAAAGTGCTCAACCCTTTGCTGGGCGCAAATCGGATGGGAACATCGTCTCCCAGTTATTTGAGCTTTATGAAGTGAACGTGCCGATTAAGAAGGTGATTCTATCACGGAATGGATATGTGGATTACCCCAAAGCTCCTAATGATATTACGATATTGGATAAACGGACCTTCCCGGATTGGTTTGATAGGCTGCGGAATATATCATCTCCTCTTAAGGCACAGCAGTTAAAAGGCGCACAGGCATTGCTGGAATATTGCCAAACTACATCCAGCCTGCGACCTGAATGGGATGCCGAATATAACCAAACAGAGGGAAATGAACATGCCGCCCCTTAATGACACGCTGTGTTACATTGTCAATCCAATGGCTGGGAAGAAAGCCGAGGAAATACTGAAATCAAAAGCTGTTCCCTATGAGGTGTTTTTTACAAGGGAAAAGAGGCAACGCTAAGATTGACGAAGCAAATACTATCAGGGACAAATCAGGAAACCCGGATGATCGCTGCTGGGGGAGATCAACCATTAATGAAATGATAAATGGCGCAATTGGTTTTCTCATGCGATCATCAGCTCCCTTGCGGCTTGGTCTGGCAATGATTATGTAAGGGGCATTCAAAAAACTGAGAGTGTGGAAGAAGCCCTTCCTTTATTTTAGGATAACGATTTAGTGCAGTTGCCAATAGACAGTTCGAGTCGAATGATAAGGTTGGTTATTTTATGAATAGCCTTGGCATGGGAATTGATGCTGAAGTTTCCGCTGAAGGGGCCGTTCCCTTCTGAAAAAATGGTTTAATTTTGTCAGAGCGGGTAAATTAATTTATCTGTTCATTTTTATAAAAAAGTTATTTTCTTATCAGCCCAGCGGTATGGAGTTGCTTATTGATGAAAATCGGCAGCTTTTGAAACAGTATGGTTCATTGTCATTGCGAACCAGCCATACTTTGGCGGTAGAATGAAAATTTCAACGATGTCAAAGCTGGATGATGTCAGGTTGAATGTGTTTGCGGTCCATGATATTACATAGTTGAAATTATTGACCGTATTCATTTCACCTAAATATTAAAAATGTTGATTCTTTTTCTGGTAAAATGATAACAATGAGGAATCACGTGTCAGTAAAAATCCAGTCTGATGGGGAAATTGTTGGAATGGATGAAGCAGCTGCAGTGGTTCTGAAAGAGAAAATCCGCTTCATGTTCAAGGATGATATTCCATGCAAAAATATGAAATGATTTATTTGTTTTTGTTTTATGCGTATAATCGTTCTATAGTACTTGACGAAGAAACCGTTTTTCAACTAAAATTTAATTTATGGCTATTGTTTAATTGCTCAATAGCTATTTTTTTATTTCTCTAAATGAGGATGTTTTTAATTGCGGGTATCATCCCGATGCACGTATATATGCAGCTTCGCCAGCAGGCGGATTTTTTATTAAACATGGACTCAAAGTAGTGGTATTACATACACTAGGTGAACGTACCCATATTTGTATGATTAAGCGAGGAAATCGAAGGTGAACCAGTTGGAACATTTATTAGGTCAGGAGTGGGATATATCCCCTGCTGGAGGAGCTACGGGAGAAGCCTTTATTGCCGAGAAAGAAGGGCAGAAGCTCTTCCTTAAACGAAATTCATCGCCATTTTTAGCTGTTCTTTCAGCTGAGGGCATTGTTCCAAAGTTAATGTGGACAAAACGCCTGGAAAATGGGGATGTAATTACGGCCCAGCATTGGATGGAAGGCAGGGAGCTATCTCAGCAGGAAATGAACAATATAAGAGTCGCAAAGCTGCTTCAAAAAATTCATCAATCCAATCCTTTGTTAAGCATGCTCAAAAGGCTTGGGAAATCCCCTTTACGACCTGAAAGTATACTTACAGACATAGAAACCGGGTTAACTTCGGATGTTACGGATATTCCGATTATCAAGGAAGCCATCCATTTTTTACAGAACAATCTCCTGTTGATTGAATGCGACGAAAAAGTCGTCTGTCATTGTGATGTGAACCATAATAATTGGCTCATGACCGAAACCGACGGATTGTTCCTGATTGATTGGGACGGAGCGGTCATTGGCGATCCGGCCATTGACCTCGGCATACTCCTGTATTCATATGTCCCAAGGGAAGAATGGAATCAATGGCTTGCCCGCTATGGCAAGAAGCTTGACGCAGGCCTGGAGATGAGGATGAAATGGCACACGGTTTCACAACTTGTGCTTTCCATCCAATGGCATCATCGTAGAAAGCGGTACGAGGAAAGAAATGAACTACTGCAAAAACTTGAAGCATTATTGATGGTTGACTGATCAGAATTGATCTATATCATCCACCCACTGGGACAAGTCGTTCTGGTGGGTTGATATATGTGCATCTAAATCGGCGGTACCGATGCCTGTCTGACTGTATTCGTAAATCTCTGTCAGTATCGTTTTCACATTGCTGTCAATATCCATGTTGATCATTAAGGATTTGACGAGCCTTTCAACCTGTTCACATTCAGCAACGGATCCGCAGCAGTCTTTTTGATGATTGGTTAATATATCTTTTAATAGTGACATTTGATGTTCATGGGTAATCGGCATTTAATACCTCTCCTTTCTTAAATATGGATTCTAGGGATTCTCAGGTGGTTCTCGCCTGCCCTTCACTTATTTATGGTGTGTTTTGCGGAAAGTTTTATACATGAAAACTACAGAGACTGTCGCCTGGATGGCCGGCAGTTTTTTTATTTGTTCAGTGGGTGCATGCAGGCTTTTTACTAAAAAAATCAACTTGCAGGAATCCATCCACTCGTGTTATGGTTTGAACGATTATATTATAAATAGGGGTGTCATCATGCGTTTAAGAAATAAACCTTGGGCTGAAGACCGTTTGAATGATTTTCCACAATATGTAATTCATCAGCCAGTGAGCCATAAAGGTAAATGGCATGAAGTTTTTGGTAACGATAATCCGTTATATATTGAAGTGGGTACGGGGAAAGGCCGTTTCATTACAGAAATGGCAAAAGCCTATCCTGATGTGAATTTCATTGGAATTGAAGTATATAGAAGCGTCATTGTAGCTGCACTGGACTTGCTGATTGAAGCAGAAGTTCCGAATTTAAAGCTGTTGAATGTTGACGCAGCGAACTTAGGCGAATATTTTGCAAAAGGTGACGTGGATCGCGTCTACTTGAATTTCTCTGATCCATGGCCAAAATCACGCCATGCAAAACGTCGGTTAACGTATAAGACATTCCTCGAAGTATATGAAGGAATCCTGCCAGACAATGGCGAGATTCATTTCAAGACGGATAACCAAGGGTTATTCGAATCTTCCTTGAAGAGTATTTCCGAATACGGCATGCTCTTGAAATATGTAAGCCTTGATCTGCATAACAGCAGTTTTGAAGGGAATATCATGACTGAATATGAAGAAAAGTTCTCGAGTAAAGGCAACCGGATATACCGATTGGAAGCAATGTTCCAATAATCATCGTTCAGAAACCAGGTGCATAGCATCTGGTTTTTAGTTTGTTAAAATCAAAAAATGTTCATATCTTCCTTATGTAAAAGACAGGATTAATGCTGTTAATCATCAAGGATGTCAAGGAAACTCAAGAGAGATTATATTGAAATGTATCCACCATTATCGTCCTACTATGGATTTCCTGGATTTACGAGAACGAGATGGATTGTTATCAATTTCAATATTTGGAAGCGGGTGTTAAACTAAAGGAAGAGGAGGGGTAAAATGGAAACGATGCAAATAGGGGAAATTAAATTAACATGGTTGAATGGCGGTGTAACTCACTTGGATGGTGGCGCGATGTTCGGTGTTGTACCGAAACCGCTTTGGGCCAAGAAGTATCCTGTTAACGAAAATAACCAAATCGAGTTACGTACTGATCCGATTTTAGTGCAGGCAAATGGATTGAACATGCTTATAGATTCCGGTATTGGTAATGGAAAGATGAATGACAAGCAAAGACGGAATTTTGGGGTGACGGAGGAATCCAATCTTGTTGAAGATCTTGGCAGACTTGGGATTCAGCCAAATGATATCGATTACATTTTAATGACGCATCTACATTTCGACCATGCCTGCGGTTTAACGAAACGTAAAGATGAAAATTGGGTTCCTGTTTTCGAGCGTGCAGAAATTATTACGACCCAAACTGAATGGAAAGAAATGCAAAACCCGAATATTCGTTCAAAAAGTACATATTGGGCAGAAAACTGGGAGGCTGTCGCTTCTCTTGTTCGTCCTTTTGAAGGGGAGCAAGAAATTACGGACGGCATTAAAATGGTCCATACTGGGGGTCATAGTGATGGACATGCAATCATCATCATTGAAGATGGCGGGGATAGATTGATCCACATGGCAGATATCATGCCGACGCACGCGCATGCGAATGTCCTCTGGGTCCTCGCTTATGACGACTATCCTATGACTTCCATCGAGGCGAAGGAAAAATGGATGAAATCCGGACTCGAAAATGGGTCCTGGTACAGCTTTTACCATGATGCCCACTATTGTGCCATCAAGTGGGATGTAACGGGTAAGGATATAATAGCCGAATTGAAACGGAAACGGTAAGCGGGAAAGCAAAAGGAGGACGTCATTTTGACTGCCCTCCTTTTTGTATCAATCATTTTGTGCATTAAGTTCCAATATCGTTCCTGTAGAGGCATCTGCAATAAATTCGAATTGCTCGCGTTGTCCCTCTGTGTTTCTAGTGATCCCACCTTTGTACACTTCATAGTCCAAATCATTTTTTGTATAGTTTTCCGGCTTCATCAAGATCCATGAGCCATATATATTTCCATCCTTTTTGACTGTTTCCTTCACTTGGGCCAAGACTTTATCCGGAGAAGGTTTACTTGATTGATCCAATATTTGTTTTGTTGCATAGCCAGCGGCAAACCCGGCTGCAGTACCTAGTAAAAACGTTTTCCAATTCATTTATTTCTCCTCCATTGCATTTTTTAAAACCACTCCCACCAGTATACAGAAGAACACATTATTTGACTAATAATTTGAAATTTTAACCATTAACTGATAAATTAGAACTTTCTAGTGTAACATGAAGCTAAGTTCTGTAAAATAGTAAGTAACAATACATAGGTTAGGGGTAAAAAAATGAATCGTGAGACTTTAGAACTATTTAAAACATTGACGGAATTACCAGGAGCCTCGGGAAATGAACATGCAGTTCGGAGTTTCATGAGGAGTGAGCTGGAAAAGTATTCGGATGAAGTCGTTCAAGACCGCCTTGGCGGAATATTTGGCTTAAAAAGAGGGAATGAAGAAGGGCCGACTGTCCTGGTTGCCGGGCATATGGATGAGGTGGGCTTCATGGTCACTTCCGTAACGGAAAATGGAATGATTCGTTTTCAGACCCTTGGAGGCTGGTGGAGTCAAGTGCTTTTGGCCCAAAGAGTCGAAATCATTACCGATAACGGCCCGGTCATTGGTGTAATCGGTTCGATTCCTCCTCATTTGCTTGATGATTCGCAACGCTCAAAACCGATGGATATCAAAAATATGCTGATTGATATCGGGGCGGATGATAAGGAAGACGTGAAGCGAATCGGTATTAAGCCTGGTCAGCAGATTGTACCGATTTGTCCATTCACGCCGATGGCCAATGAGAAAAAAATCCTTGCAAAAGCGTGGGATAATCGTTACGGGTGCGGACTTGCAATCGAATTGTTAAAAGATTTAAAAGATGAAACATTACCGAATATCTTATATTCCGGAGCAACCGTGCAGGAGGAAGTGGGATTACGGGGTGCGCAGACTGCAGCTCATATGATCAAACCGGATCTTTTCTTCGCTTTAGATGCAAGTCCGGCGAATGATATGTCCGGCAGTAAAAGTGAATTTGGCCAGCTAGGGAAAGGGGCACTACTCCGCATTTTTGATCGTTCGATGGTTACGCATCGCGGCATGAGGGAATTCATCCTTGATACGGCAGAATCGAATGATATTCCGTATCAATATTTCGTTTCCCAAGGAGGCACGGATGCAGGGCAGGTCCATATTGCAAATGAAGGAATTCCAAGCGGGGTGATTGGTATTTGCTCCCGCTATATTCATACACATGCATCCATGATTCATATTGATGATTATGCCGCTGCACGTGAACTGATTGGGAAATTGGTTCGTTCCTGCGATAAATCGACATTTGAGACTTTGATAAATAACGGTTGATGGAGGAAGCTGAAATGGAAAGGGATGCTGTCATGTATCCTTTTCCAGCAGCTTTTTTTTACATAGAAGGAAGGTAAGTATATTGAAAATAGCAGTAGGCAGTAAAAATCCGGCGAAAGTAAAGGCAGTGCTTGATGTATATGTAGAAGCTGAAATCATTTCGCTTCAAGTGGAAAGCGGGGTCTCGGACCAGCCATTTTCAGATGAGGAAACGTTGGATGGGGCAATGACACGTGCCCGGAATTGCTTAATTCACAGTGATGCTGAAATCGGTATCGGCCTTGAAGGCGGTGTCGTGAAAATGGAACAGGGCCTATTTCTGTGTAATTGGGGTGCGATGGCCACGAGAGACGGTAAGGTCTTTGTAGCTGGCGGAGCGAGAATCCCACTACCCAAAATTGTTGCTGAGAAGCTGCTGGGCGGTCAAGAGTTGGGCCCGGTGATGGACGCCTTCACAAACCAAGAGAATATTAGTAAAAAGGAAGGGGCGATCGGCGTGTTTACAAATGAGCGAATCACCAGGGGGGAAATGTTCCTTCATATCATGAGGATGCTTGCCGGTCAACACGAGTATAAGCTGAAAATGAAAAAAGAGGATTTTTGAATCATGTCATGACAGAATGCATACTTCGGATCGGCGAATGCGGGTTCGAATCATGAAAAAAGAATACTGCCAAAACAGAGCAGGATCTGACAGGATTTTAATGAGCGGGGTTGCTAGTATAAATGACAAGGGGTGAGCGGAATGGGGTGGGTTGAATCAATCCAGAAGGCGATCGAGTATATCGAGGAGCACTTATTGGAGGATCTGACAATCGAGAGCATTTCCAGGCAAGCGAATGCATCAGCTTTTCATTTTCAAAGGACATTCACCATTTTAACGGATATTTCGATTGGTGAATATATCCGGCGTCGAAGATTGACATTAGCGGCCCAGGAGATTTCATCCACAAATGGCAAGGTCATTGATTTAGCCTACAAGTATGGCTATGACACTCCCGAGGCATTCTCAAAAGCTTTTCGAAGGCAGCATGGAGTATCTCCAAGTGAAGCCCGAAAGTATATGGGGAAGCTGAAATTCTATGAACGCCTGGTGATACAGGTGATTTTGAAAGGGGCAAAACCGATGAAATACAATATCCTCGAAAGGGATTCCTTTCAATTGATTGGAATCAAGCAAGAATTTTCCTTGATTAATGAAGAAAATTTGGTTGGGATTCCGATGTTGTGGGATAAAGTGAATGCGGATGGAACCAGCGATAGGTTAGGGAAGTTGAATAATGGCCAAATAGATGGCTTGATTGGTGTATGTGTCGATAAGCGGGCAGTGGAAAAAAATGAAACTATGGATTATTGGATAGGTGCAGAGTATGCCGGGAAAGTGCCTGAAGAGTTTTCAACACTTACGATACCGGCTTCCAAATGGGTTGTATTTGAAGTTCACGGGCCAATGCCGGATGCCATTCAAAAAGCCTGGAAGCAAATTTTTTCCGAATGGTTCCCTACCAGCGGTTATGAACATGCCGGGACACCTGAATTGGAAGTATATGCGAATGATGACGCATCAAATCCTGATTATTATTCAGAAATTTGGATTCCCATTAGAAAGGGATAAGTTTTAACTCATAAAATATTGTTTTTCGCTTGTAGGGAGATTAGGTTCATCTCACTTTCCCTACAAGCTTTTTATTTGGGTATAGACCTTTTCTCGTTATCAATCAATCCACATAGGGGGTCAAGCTCTTGGCCAGGAAGAATTACCGCCCATCTTCAAAAATATAAGAGAGCACCTTCATGGCTTGGTTCACGGATTCGACCGTGACACTCGCCTTTTCCGATAATTCCTTTAAGGCATGATGATGGGATTCTGAGCGAATCAAAATAAGCGGTTTACCCAGGGAAACGGCGGTGGTAGCGTCCATGGCAGTATTCCACTGTTTATATTTCTCGCCAAACAGAGCGACGACAAGATCAGCTTTTTTCATCATAAGACCTGTCCGCAAATTATTGATTTGGGAAGCGGCGGCATCCTTCAGAATAGGGTTCGGCTGTTCTCCGAGAATATCTTCACCAACATTATCGGAGCGTTCATGGTTTTCCATCGGACCGACAAATTCTAAGGGAAGCTTCAAGGCAGCGGCCTTATCTCTCAACTCACTTCTCCAATTCGAATGAATCTCCCCGGCAAGATACACGGTTAATTTCATAGTTTTCCTCCTCGGTATTTAAATTGCTTTCATTGTATCATGTTTTTTAGAAAATGGATGAATTCCATAAATAAGGATAATAGTATCCATAAGTGAGTACAAGAGAAGGCTGGAGGAATGACGATGGCTTTATCGAATGAAAAATTTCTTGTTTTCGTGTTAATTAGCAGTTTGCTTGTTGGTTGCTCAGGCATCGAGAGACAAACCGAAAAGGCGATGAAGGCTGCTGAAGTGGCTTTTCGTGACGATGAAAAACAGCCCAATATCGAGGCAGGGCTTATTCAGGTCTATCTGCCAAAGGATTTTAATGTAGTAGAAGAACATGAAAATAATTTGATTTTACAAAAAGGTGATAAGGCATATATATTATTTGTCAATCCAAATGAAAAGGAAGACAGCTCCGTATTATTTTTGGCAACAAAGTTGCAGGGGGATCAATATTTAGTGCTGCATTCTTTTCAAAATGATGAAAAATTCGGCTTTATCTCGATAAAAGAGGCATCGAAGGAAAAGTATGAGCTTGCGGTGGGGATCGGTGCGGTCAAGCTGACAACCGAAACGGATAAAGACCACTTAAAAACCGATGCGAAACAAATGATGCAAGTCGTTTCATCTGTGCCCCAAAAATAAAATGCACCCCGAAATTTCCGGCCATTCAACCGATCCATATTAATGGTTGATTCGGGGAGAGTCTGGTATGATGGGATAATATAAACTGTCATTTAGAGCAGGAGGAATATTCAAGTGGAAAATTTACAAACTATTGAGCAATTTGATGCATTAAAAAATGAAGGCAAACATATTTTTCTTTTTTCAGCAGCATGGTGTGGAGATTGCCGTGTAATCGAACCGATAATCCCGGAGATTGAAACGAAATTTCCTGATTTTACGTTCATTCATGTGGACCGTGATGAATTCATCGATGTGTGTGCAGCTAATGATGTATTCGGTATACCAAGTTTCATCGCTTATGATAATGGCAAAGAGCTAGGTAGATTCGTGAGCAGGGACCGAAAAACACAAGAACAAATTGAGGAATTCATTCAATCACTATAATCAATTTCCCCTTCTCGCAGGGGATTTTTCAATGAAGAGGAGGGTCAATCATGAAAATGGACAGCACGAAGCTGAAAAATATCTTGAAGGAACGTTTAAAAGATGTTAATCGCACTTTCAAATTCGATAGCAAGCAAGATACGTTACGTGTGGAAAATGTGAAGACCGGGAAGGGGATCACCATCGAGTTGCCTCCTGTACTTGCTAACTATGAAAATGTACAGGAAAAAGCCATCGATGAAATTACCTATTATGTGGAAGAGGCCCTGAATGTAATGGGGGAAGATCACAGCATGGAAGGCAAGGAGAAGTCCATTTTCCCAGTCATCCGCTCAACCTCCTTTCCTATGGAATCGGAAGACGGAAATCCATTTTTATTCGATGAGCATACGGCTGAAACCCGGATTTTCTATGCCCTTGATTTAGGGAAGACCTACCGCCTTATAGATGAAAAGATGCTTCAACGGGAAAATTGGCAGGGTGACAGGATCCGTGAAATTGCCCTTTTCAATGCCCGTTCCCTCTCAACTGAAATGAAGTCGGATATCGTTGCAGGTAATGCATTTTATTTTTTGAACACGAATGACGGATATGATGCCAGCAGAATCCTAAATGAATCCTGGCTCCGGGAAATGAAGGATAAGGTCGAGGGAACCATGGCCGTGGCCATTCCGCATCAGGATGTCATCATCATTGCCGATGTGAAGAATGATACGGGTTATGATATTCTTGCGCAAATGGCCATGAGCTTCTTTGCCAGCGGTCATGTACCGATAACGGCTCTATCTTTCCTTTATGAAGAAAATGAGCTGGAGCCCATCTTCATTTTGGGTAAAAACAAAAAGCGTGAACTATAATATCTTGCAAAACAAAAGGACCGTGTCAGCATGGAAAAACTCCAGCTTGGCAGCGGTCCTGTTTTTTATGGAGAAGTATATACAAGTTTAATAGAGTTGAACTAAAAGAAAGTGAAGCATTTTCCAACAAGGAACCTGAACTGACTGGTTTCGTGAAAAATAGCCTGGAAAGCATGAATGACAAAGATCTTAAGAAGGTTAGGAATTTCCGATTTTCTCAGGTTCAGAAGATTTTTCGTATTATGCAGAAAAGATTCCAGGCTGCTTCTTTTACATCGGCTGTAAACCGAAAGGGATGGAGAAGGCATAATTCAATCACCATCCTAAATTCGATATTGATGAAGATGCCCTTTTGATCGCTTCCAAATCAGTGGCGCAGGTTGTAAGCAGCTTTTATGAATGGGAATAGTACCATTGGTCTTTTTTTGCAAAAAAACGTTAGAACCCACAAAACACCGTTCAGTATTAACGAACGGTGTTTTATAGGCTTCGGCAGTTTGGATGCCACCGGAGGTTCCATGAAGGATGATGCAATGATTTGACCAGTCTCCACCCGGTTTGCATGTAAACTTAATCTCATTGTAAACGTGATTTAACAGCGGTGTTTTATTTTAATAGTAGACTAGAGGCTGAGGGTATTTCACAATGGATAGGTTTAAACTCATTCAACAAGGGGTTTAATAGGATAGGAGTTCTGCGGAATAGGTAGAGTTAGTAAAGAAAACGAAAAAAAGCAGATACAAATCCCAATTTAGCTTAAATTTTCTCGATATTTTAAAAATAACTGGTAGAATTAGTTACATAACTACAGATGTAGAAAGAGTGATACGTTTGAAATGGCTAAATAAGATGAAAAAATGGTTCCAAGCAGAGGAAATTATTGAAATCGAAGAAATTATTATAGATGAACCGCTTGATGAAGAGACATTAAGAAATATGGATTTTTCGAAGCTACCGAAGTCAAAGAAAGAAGAAATAAAAGTTTACAATCAAACAGTGGAAAAAATGTCACAGACTCCAGATCCGGATACGAAAATCCTGTTTCAATATCCCAAAGGACAGTTCAAGTTTCCGCTCATTCCTGACCGGGAGCAGAAAAAAAGAAAGCCTAGGGAAAGAAACCGGGAAAATCACGAACCAGAGCAGGGGAATGTGACCAAAGAAACGAGAAGGCCTGTTAGGGATCCCGAAACAAAACGGAGAAGCTTAGATCGGGAGCAAAACTCGAAAATAGTCCCTTCAAATACTCCATTCCGCCCAACGGAAATCCCTTCACCCATTTATGGGTTCCGCCGTCCGGAAAAAAAGATAGTCCCTTCTGAAGGAATTGTCGAATATGAATTAGAAAGCAAATTGCCCGTCATTAATAAAGAAGAACCCGATATTGAGATTCCAGGATCCATCCCTGAAACCCCAAAAGCCTTTGAGGAATTGACGATAAAACCATCTGTTCTTGTACAAGAGCAAGCGGAAAAAAAAAGGGAAGGGGCGGAGATACCCGCTTTCTTTCGTAAGAAGTCCATTGAGGCACGACCTGAAGAAGCAGTAAGTGAGCCTGTTATAGATGAGCATGCGGAAGAAAAAGAGTCTTATGAACAGGACCCAATTGATTTTGGACGCGAAGTCGCTGTATCCATCATGGACAAGCCGGCTGAAGCTATATCGGTCCCGGTACAATCGACTCAACCACCTGTAAGTCACGGGATCCATCCAGAAAGTGATCCATCAGAGGCAAAACCGGAAGAACATCCTAATCGTCCGAAAAAACATATCCCATTTAATGTGATGATGCTTAAGAAAGACCGGGAAAAAAATGAGTTCATGAATAAAATTTTGCCGGAAAAAAAAAGCCCTAATGCCGAAAGGGTAATCGTTTCACCTGATAAGCGATCTCTGATCAATGCTGATGAAACGGAGGCAGGACAAGCGAAATCATCCTCCATTCCTGAACGGAAACCGGAGGATGGCAAAGTTATGTCGAAGGAGGAGACTCCGGTCATTCAAGAACCCTCAACCTTAGTGGATACTGAATATGGCAACGTAACGGTCGCAGTGCCTGACAAAACAGCTGAATCCAATATCGGTTCGACTCCTGTCTTTAAGCCTTCATTTGAACAGGGGCATCACATTTCTGAAAATGGGAATCAAGAAGCTGATAATACAGAGGCTTCAGCAGAAGGTTGGCAGAGCGATACCCCGGAAGTGTTTGGTTCCGTTGAAGCCGATGATAATCCATACTATGTGTTTCCGAATATCGAGTTGCTGACACCTCCCACTTATGCTGTGCATGATGATGAGTGGCTCGAAGAACAGACTTTATTACTTGATGAGACCTTGAAAAACTTCAATGTCCGTGCTAAGGTCGTCAATGTCACTCAAGGACCGGCAGTAACCCGATTCGAGGTGCATCCGGAACCCGGTGTGAAGGTGAATAAAGTGACGAACCTGATGGATGACATCAAATTAAGCCTTGCCGCTCAGGATATGCGGATGGAAGCGCCTATACCGGGTAAACATACAATTGGAATCGAGATTCCGAACAGGAAAAGCAAGCCGGTATTTTTGCGGGAGGTTTTGGAAAGTAATGAGTTTCAAGAGCATGAATCACCGCTTGCTGTGGCTTTGGGTCTAGATATATCCGGTCAGCCGATAATCACGGATTTGAGGAAGATGCCGCATGGATTGATAGCCGGGCAAACGGGATCGGGGAAAAGTGTCTGTATCAACACCATGCTGGTAAGCTTGCTGTATAAAGCGACGCCGCAGGAGTTGAAATTGCTGTTGATCGATCCCAAAATGGTCGAACTTGCCCCATATAATCGAATCCCGCATTTGGTCAGTCCAGTCATAACCGATGTAAAAGCGGCTACGGCCGCGCTTAAATGGGCGGTAGAGGAAATGGAACGGCGTTATGAATTGTTTGTACATGCCGGTGTACGTGATATCACCCGCTTTAATGACCAAGCGGAAAAAGCCGGTCAATTTTCAAGCAAGCTGCCTTATATCCTAGTGATCATCGATGAGCTTGCGGATCTAATGATGATGTCCCCGGCTGATGTAGAGGAAGCGATTTGCCGGATTGCTCAAAAGGCCCGGGCCTGTGGCATTCATTTGATTGTAGCCACTCAGAGACCGTCTGTCGATGTCATAACTGGATTGATCAAGGCAAATATCCCGACAAGGATCGCTTTTTCGGTTTCTTCACAAGTCGACTCCCGTACGATCATCGATAGCGGAGGTGCGGAAAAACTGTTGGGAAGAGGCGATATGTTATTTGCTGAAAACGGCTCTTCAAAAACGGTTCGCCTGCAAGGGACTTTTGTAAGTGATGAAGAAATCGATCAAGTTGTCAACCATGTCAAACTGGAGCAGCAGCCTAAATATCTGTTTGAACAGGAAGACTTGTTGAACAGGGCCCAGGTCACGGAAGAAGCGGATGAACTATTTTTCGAGGCATGTGAATTTGTCGTGAGCCAACAGGCTGCATCTGCATCGAGTGTCCAAAGGCGCTTCCGTGTCGGTTACAACCGTGCGGCGCGTTTAATAGAAATGATGGAGCAGCAAGGAGTCGTTTCTGAATCCAGGGGCTCAAGGCCCAGGGATGTTTTGATTTCGGAAGAAGAACTGGAATTTTTACATGTTAATTAAGAGAACCTATTAAAAGGAAATTGTATATAATGTA
This sequence comes from Peribacillus sp. CSMR9, assembly GCF_033141925.1. NCBI lineage: Bacteria > Bacillati > Bacillota > Bacilli > Caryophanales > Bacillaceae > Peribacillus > Peribacillus sp. CSMR9. The sequence goes on along the minus strand of NZ_JAOPHO010000002.1, from coordinate 254,316 downwards.
AAAGGGTGAAAACCTTGTTATTATCACGTTAATTGAGGCAAAAGCCAATGATTTTATAAATTGGAACCTCCCTGACATGGATGAATGAATAAAAAAGTGATATAATAGTTTTTTGTTGATGAATGATTGAAAATATAAGCATGAAAAACTATGAAGAAATTGCGTTTCTAACAAGTCTCGTAATGAAAAAACAAATAAAAGATGACGTCATATACTGTCATACAGGTAGACGATTGGTGGAGGTTCGCTTTATGACTGCTTACCATTTTGTGGGAATTAAAGGGTCGGGTATGAGTGCTCTTGCACAAATACTGCATGATATGAATATTGAAGTGCAGGGTTCCGACTACGAAAAAGAATTTTTTACACAATTGGCATTAGAAAAAGCCGGGATTAAAATCCTTCCTTTTAACGAGGAAAATATTCAACCTGGAATGACCATCATTGCAGGAAATGCGTTTCCGGATAGTCATCCGGAAATCATGAAGGCAAAGGAACTTGGTTTGCCGATCATCCGTTATCACCGTTTCCTAGGTGATTTCATGAAAAACTTTATCAGCGTGGCGGTTACGGGAGCGCATGGTAAAACATCGACGACCGGCTTACTGGCCCATGTAATGGGCGGGCCTAAACCGACATCCTTTTTGATTGGGGATGGAACGGGTAAAGGAATCGTGAATTCTGATTACTTCGTATTCGAAGCATGTGAATATCGCCGTCATTTCCTTTCATATTATCCGGATTATGCAATCATGACGAATATCGATTTTGACCATCCTGATTATTACGCCAATGTCGAAGACGTGTTCGAGGCTTTCCAAACGATGGCCCTTCAAGTCAACAAAGGCATTTTTGCGTGCGGGGATGATGAGCATTTACCACATATTCAGGCTAAAGTACCAGTTATTTTTTACGGATTTGCAGAAGGAAATGATTTCCAAGCGAAAAATGTTTCCGTCACTCCGGATGGCACCACTTTTGATGTGCACGTAAGGAACAATTACTATGATACATTCACTATTCCTACCTTTGGAAAGCATAATGTGTTGAACGCACTTGGTGTCATTGCACTTTGTAAATATGAAAACTTGGATAAAGAAGCTGTGAAAGCCCAATTGCGGACTTTTGGCGGAGTTAAACGCAGGTTCTCCGAAAAGGAAATCGGAAGCCAGATCATCATTGATGATTATGCGCATCATCCGACTGAAATTTCGGCAACTGTTGACTCTGCTCGTCAAAAATATCCAGAGCGTGAGGTTGTTGCGGTATTCCAACCGCATACTTTCTCGAGAACGCAGGCATTCCTGGATGAATTTGCTGACAGTTTGAATTTGGCCGACAAAGTATACTTATGTGAAATTTTTGGATCTGCCCGTGAACATCAAGGGAAGTTGTCGATTGAGGACCTTCAAGATAAAATTCCAGGTGCCGAGCTGATAACGGAGAACACAACTGCAATATTGCAAAATCATGAAAACAGTGTCGTGTTATTCATGGGTGCGGGGGACATTCAGAAGTTCCAAGCAGCCTACGAGCATTCACTGCAGGTAAAATAAAAAAACGACCGATCCGTTAGCACGGGTCGGTCGTTTTTTATTGGAATTTTTGTTATTTTAAATTTTCTGGATTTAAATTTTCCAGTTCGGGTAAAACGAAGCGCCCGTCCTTACGTATCAAGACGTCATCAAAATGGATTTCCCCTCCGCCGTATTCTGGGCGTTGAATGTTGACCAGGTCCCAGTGAATGTCGGAATGGTTTCCGTTAAAGGCATCATCATAGCATTGTCCGGGAGTGAAATGAAAACTTCCATCAATTTTTTCATCAAAGAGGATATCTTGCATCGGGTGTAGAATATAAGGATTTACACCAATTGCAAATTCACCGACATATCGTGCGCCTTCATCAGTATCAAAAATTTTGTTGATGCGATCCGTATCATTCGCAGCCGCTTCAACGATTTTTCCATCCTTGAATGTTAACTTCACGTTTTCAAAAGTAAAGCCCTGATAAGGGGACGGAGTATTATACGAAATCACTCCATTGATGGAATCTTTAACAGGAGCCGTATATACTTCACCGTCAGGAATGTTCAGCTCACCTGCACATTTGATGGCTTTAATGTCTTTGATGGAGAAGGTTAGATCCGTTCCGGGCCCGGTTAAGCGGACCTTATCCGTTTTATCCATCAATTCGACAAGACTGTCCATTGCTGCGCTCATTTTGCCATAGTCGAGGTTGCAGACTTCGAAATAAAAGTCTTCAAATGCTTCAGTGCTCATTTTGGCTAATTGGGCCATGGAATTTGTCGGGTAGCGAAGTACGACCCATTTTGTTTTTGGCACGCGGATATTTCTATGTACTTTACCGACTGTCTGTCCATGAATCGCCATCTTCTCTGGAGGGACATCGGATTGTTCATTGATATTATCCCCGGCACGAAGCCCGATATAGGCATCCATCTGGTTCATTACGTTTGCTTCAAACTCACCCATCATCTTGTACTGTTCTTCTTTGGCACCCATCAACAAGGCACGATCGACTTGGTGATCCTTTAAAAGGACGAATGGGTAACCACCAGCTGCATAGGCTTCATTCACAAGGGCGTTAACAAGTTCACGCTGCAATCCAAAGTTTTCGATCAAGATTCTTTCACCTTTTTGAAGCTTCACGGAATAATTGATTAAATTTTTAGCCAATGTTTCAATTCTGGGATCTTTCATAAAAATACCTCCATTGTTTAAATTCGACTTATCTTTCTATCATACCCGATTTCCAGCCATAAGTGTCACCCCATGAATTTCATGGAGGAACTGGATGCAGGCAACAATATTTCCAGATTAGGGTTTGATGGGGTATATTGAAAAAATAAATACGTTTATAATAATAGGGAAGGGGTAATTAATATCTAACAGCTACTAAATAAGTCGATTTTTTCGGAGGTGTTCCAATGGAGATTATTTTATACGTAAGTGCTGCTGTTGCAGCGATAGCCTTTTTGGTCCTTGTTATTTTCCTGACAAAGGTACTGACATCGCTTCAAACAACCCTGGACAGTGTGGCCCGGACGCTGACAGGACTAGAGAGCCAAATGCAGGGCATAACGCTCGAAACTACCCAGTTATTACATAAAACGAATACGTTGGCTGAAGATTTGCAGCAAAAGTCAGAAAACCTGAACACGGTGGTGGATGCCGTGAAGGATGTAGGTACATCCATCTCAAGCTTTAATTCTTCCATCCAAAAGGTTTCCCATAAAGTGCAGGCTGAGATTGATAATAATCAAGAACGAATCTCACAGATTGTACAATGGAGTAATGTAGCTTTAGAGATTAGGGATAAATGGAAGACTAGAAGCAAACAGGCTGCCCCAACCCCAACTGAAAGTGCGGAATTAGAAAGGGAAGCACTGGAAACCGATAACCTGCCTAAAAAAAGGTTTTTACGTTCTAGATCATAAAATCTAGTTATATAAAAAATGAACTGAAAATTGAAAGGGGAATGTATTATGACTCAAAAAGAATTTCAGACAAAGGACTATCAGAAATCATATGAGGACGAACGCGACTCGATCAATTCTAAGGACTTTATGATTGGCGCCTTGATCGGCGGGATGATCGGAGCTGCCACTGCTTTGTTCATGGCTCCCAAAACAGGCAAGGAACTAAGGAACGATTTCAATGAACAAGCTAAAAACATTTCAGAGAAAACGGAAAGATTAAGACAAACGGCGATGGAAAAAGGTACGGTTCTTGCTGATACTGCAAAAGAAAAAACAAGCTCCGTAACGGAAATCGTTTCAAATAAATCTTCAAATATCGTTAATAAAGTGAAAAGCCTAAAAACGGGAAAAGAAAACGGCGACTCTGCTGATGATACGACAAATTCGAGCAATAAGGATATAGATGTGACGGGAACTTCCGATTCTCCTATCGTATCTGTAGAAACGAATTTTGCTAACGGCAGCAACCCGGAAACTGATCCTGCCGATCCTACAAGCGGAAACAAGAATACGGCAAAATTAAAACTTGATGAAGCGAAAAAGGCATTTGATGAAACAGAGAATAAACTAACGAAATAAATTCTTGACCCTCCATTCTTTTAAAAGGGATGAAGTGACATAAAGTTACGTAGAATAAGGCGGTGAAGCGCTTCGATGGCTTCACCGCCTTTTTGATGGTAAAATTTATATGTACAAGGAAAGGAGATGCATTATGAAGATTACCAAAATTGAAACAGAAGAACAATTCAATCAGCTTTTAAAAGAGGATACTTTCCTACTTTTCAAGCATAGCGTAACATGCCCGGTCAGTGCTGAAGCATATGAACAATATGAAAAGTACATCTTAGAGAACGAACAACTTAAAACGGCCTATTTAGCCGTTCAGGAAGCTCGTCCACTATCCAATTATGTGGCAGAAACATTTGATATCAAACATCAATCACCTCAGGCCATCCTTTTTAAAAGTGGAAAACCGGCCTGGAATGAATCTCATTGGCGGATTACATATGATTCATTGAGCAAAGCCATTAATGAATGATTGATAAAGGCCGGATCCCTTAGGTAGGGGATCCGGCCTTTTATTATTCCATTGATTGGCGGGCCTAAGGATGTTAATCCTGGGGAAACCTATTCTAGGGAGGCCCTTTCGTAAAGACTCTTTAAATATTTCTCGGCTTCGGACAAGTGGCAGAAGATTTAAACTTTTCTATGTTCTTGTGAAAAATGATCAATTAAATGATAGCTTTCCTGTTCTATTTCCAATATAATTCCTACAACGGATCGTGTTTCAATATTCTGTGTAACCATTTTTCTGGCATGAGCGGCACCTAGTTTTAAGTATTTATAACTTTAATGCTTAAAAGCGTTTAATTATTAAAGAAAAATATAGTGACATTTATGGACACTTCATTTATAATTGATTTAATCATACATGAAATATTCTAAATTTTTCATTGATAAAACAATCGGAGTGGATGTTCGAGGGTCCGGATGGGATTTTTTTAGTTTGAATCCGCTGAACCGATTTCTATTTTAAAAAACGAAGGGATGGATTTGTAATGAGCAACAAAGAGCTTGATGGACTTCGTAATCAACTGGATGATGTGAACCTTCAGTTATTACATCTTATTAATCAACGTGCTGAACTTGTACAGGAAATTGGTCGCGTTAAAGAAAAACAAGGTGTAAACCGTTACGATCCGGTCCGTGAAAGAACAATGCTGGATCTTATCGAAGCTAATCATCAAGGACCGCTTGATCTTGGTTCGATTAAACATATTTTCAAAGAAATCTTCAAATTGGGCTTGGAGCTTCAAAAAGACGATCAGAAGAAAACGCTTCTTGTATCTAGAAAACAAAAGGCTGAAGACACTATCATCGACATTAAGGGTGAATTGGTCGGTAATGGAATCCCGAGCTTCGTTTTCGGACCATGTGCCGTTGAATCTTATGAACAAACTGCTGCGGTGGCGGAAGTCATTAAAGCTAAAGGTTTGAAATTGATGCGCGGAGGTGCATTTAAGCCACGTACATCACCATACGACTTCCAAGGACTTGGTTTGGAGGGCTTACAAATACTTAAACGTGTTGCTGACGAATACGGCTTGGCCGTCATCAGTGAAATCGTGAGCGCTAACGATATCGAAGCGGCGATCGATCATATTGATGTCATCCAAATCGGAGCACGCAACATGCAAAACTTCGACTTGCTAAAAGCGGCTGGTGCCGTAAATAAACCAGTTCTTTTAAAACGCGGACTGGCTGCAACGATTGAAGAGTTCATTCATGCAGCGGAATATATCATGTCGCAGGGCAATGGCAACATAATCCTTTGTGAACGCGGTATCCGTACTTACGAAAAAGCAACAAGAAACACACTTGATATCTCTGCCGTACCGATTTTAAAACAAGAAACCCATTTACCGGTCATGGTTGATGTGACGCATTCCACTGGACGTCGCGACCTCTTGCTTCCGACGGCTAAAGCGGCGCTTGCAATCGGTGCTGACGGTGTAATGGCAGAAGTGCATCCAGACCCATCTGTTGCTTTATCGGATTCTGCACAGCAAATGGACTTCAAACAATTTGATGAATTCTACGATGAAATTAAACGTTTGAATTGGGTAACTGTATAAGCTGGAAAGTCTTTAAAATATCTACTTACGGCCCTTACCTCCTTGGCAAGGGCTATTTTTAATGGTAAAATACTTGTTTTTACAGAAAAAGCATCGAAATAGGCACTATTGGATTGCAGGAAAGATTCGACTATCGTATGATAAATAACAAGAATGAGAACTGTTCGGAAGATTGAGTCATACATAAAGTGATATCTATGTGAATTTTATACTTGAAAAGGGTATTGAATCTTTGACTGAGAAGAGAGTAGGACTGCATTTTTTGTTAGGCAGATCGTTCCTAAAATAATCTTCCTTATAGAGGAAAACGCATAAAAGAATTTTTCCCGAAATAATTCGGGTCTTTTATGGGGAAAATGAAAGAAATGGAGGAATGGATGAATGAATAATATAACCATTTATGATGTGGCGCGTGAGGCGAATGTTTCCATGGCCACCGTTTCCCGTGTAGTTAACGGGAATCCGAATGTAAAGCCTGCAACAAGGAAGAAAGTTTCGGATGTGATTGAGAAGTTAGGGTACCGTCCCAATGCAGTGGCAAGGGGTCTTGCCAGCAAGAAAACGACAACAGTCGGGGTCATAATTCCGGATATCTCGAGCATCTTTTTTGCCGAATTGGCACGAGGCATAGAAGATATAGCCACCATGTATAAATACAATATCATTCTAAGCAGTTCCGATGAGAATATAGATAAGGAATTCCATTTGTTGAATACGATGCTTGGAAAACAAGTGGATGGTATTGTATTCATGGGCGGTAACATTTCTGATGAGCATGTCAAAGAGTTTAAGAATTCACCCGTTCCAATCGTTCTGGCAGGTTCGGTGGATGAAAGCGGACAAGTTCCATCGGTTAATATTGATTATGAGGCGGCGGCATTCGACGCAGTGACCTTCTTTGCTAAAAAAGGCCACAAGCATATCGCTTTTGTAAGCGGAAATCCTTCCGCGCTGATTGATGAAAAGAAATTGACTGGTTATAAACGAGGGTTGAAAGAAGCTGGGCTTACTTTCGATGAAAGCTATATTGTTGAAGGCGATTATACATATGATTCAGGAATCGAATCTTTTGAAAAGTCACTGGAAGCTGAAGAGAAACCGACGGCATTCATCGCCAGTGCTGATGAAATGGCGCTTGGAATTGTCCATGCGGCACAGGACAAAGGGTATAATGTACCGGAAGACTTTGAAGTGATCAGCTTCGACAACACGAGATTGACATTGATGGTGCGACCGCAAATCACGACGATCGTTCAACCTTTATATGATATTGGTGCCGTTGCGATGAGGCTTCTAACAAAGTTGATGAATAAAGAAGAAGTGGAGGAAGGTCATGAAAAAGTGATCCTGCCACATCGGATTGAAAATCGTCAATCAACGAAATAAGCTGGTTTGGAGAGTGTCCTGGGGGCACTCTCTTTTGTTTCTTAAAAAAAAGATCGTTTTTCAACGATCTTTTGGTTTACTGTGGTCCTTGCTTGCCGATGTTTGCTTGGAAGACCGAATGGGATATAGAACCTTTTCAAGTGTCAGGGCATTTTTCTCGGTAATTTCAGGCTTCCTTGGAATGGGTTCGTATATATCCTCCATATCATCCCATTCTTTCGGTAGCGAAACTGGGGACTCAGGCTGCCAGCAATCAAGCCATTCTTTTGATAAGGGACCTGATATATCATTATCCGTCATTTCAAGCCAGACCCTCGACCAAGCCCTCGGGACGACGCGCCATATATCATATCCCCCGCCCCCTACTGCAATCCACCGTCCTTCGCAATACTTATGAGCCATTTCGTGGGCTAACTTTGGTATTTCTCTATAAATCTTCATGGTTGCCGATAAATGGGTGAGCGGATCGTAATAATGGGAATCCGCTCCGTTTTGCGTTAAAATGACATCCGGTTTGAAGAATTCAATGACCTCTTTAAAGGAAACTGTATAGCATTCGAGCCAGGAGCCATCTTCCGTGAATGCATCAACCGGGATGTTGAATGAATAGCCGTATCCTGTTCCTTGACCCCGTTCGTTAATATTGCCTGTGCCGGGAAATAAGTAGCGTCCCGTTTCATGAATGGATAGGGTGCATACATCCGGATCATCATAAAATGACCATTGGACTCCGTCGCCATGATGTGCATCAGTATCGACATATAAGACACGTGCCCCATATTTTTTTTGCAGGTATTTAATCGCGACCGAACTATCGTTATAAATGCAGAAGCCCGAGGCTTTCCCTCGGAAACCGTGATGCAGGCCCCCTCCAAGATTAAGTGCATGCAGGGACTGACCGGTCATGACGGCATCAACCGCAGTTAATGTACCGCCTACAAGCAAGGCGCTTGCTTCATGCATCCTGGGGAAGATTGGGGTATCTTCTGTTCCAAGCCCGTAATTCATGGCCTTTTCAGGGGGGAGCTTACCCTGCCCTGCTAATCTGACAGCGTTTACATAATGCTGATCATGGATCAATTCCAATTCTTCATCTGTAGCCATTCTTGGCTTGATAATTTGATCATCACTGATGGCATGGTGTTTTTTTAACAAATCCAGCGTGAGTTTAAGCCGTTTTTGATTGAACGGATGTTCATCATTGAATTTATAGGTAAGGAGTTCATCCGAATAGACAAAAAGGGATGTATCATTCATGGGAAATCCCCGGTAGACTAGGCCATAAAACGGTATAGCCTTCTTTCTTCAAATCCTCCACCACCATAAATGGATTCATCGTCTGCACTCGAATTACAAGAATCTTATAATCGGTCCCATCTTTTTCAGGATAAACAAGAGTGCTCAGGATATTGGAATTGCGCCTTTTGAAAATGCGGGCAATATCATGAAGGGTACCTGCCTTATCAGGGATTTTGATTTCGATTTGGGAACCGGGCTGGTTGACTCCGGTCAACTCAACGTATGAATGAAGCAAATCAGAACCGGTTATGATGCCTACTAACTTCCTTTCTTTTACGATTGGAAGGCAGCTGATATTATTATCGCAAAAAACAGCCCCGATTTCTTCGACGAAATCTAGCGGGTGCCCTGTGATTATATCCGTTCTCATGATGGTTGATAATGCTTTTTGTAAATCATTTTCGTTTTCTGCGGTGCGGAATATAGAAGGGGCAGCATCCCGTATATCACGGTCGCTGACTAATCCGACAAGTTGAAAGCTGTCATCGACAATGGGTATATGGCGAATTCGTTTCTCCTTAATGATTAAGACAGCGCTATGGATTGTATCCGTAGGAGTGAGAGTGATAATATCCTCATTCATTATTTTTTCAACAATCATATTCCTTCCTCCTCTTATACGCCTCTTTAATACATGAACCGATTCATAAAACGCAATTGGTCGAATTTCTGGATGGATTCCGGCGGCACTCTTTTGCCAATGCGGGCCATCAGGCAGTTGGCCGGGTGGGAACTGATTTCAGGATCATCTGTTGCAAAGTAGACCAAGTCACCGGCACTCATCATTTTTTCCATGACCTTGCGATAGTCCCAAATATTCAGCCCTGTCCCTTTCAAGTCCCAATGCCAATAGTATTCAGTGGTGATGATGATGAAGTCTTCGACCGAATCGTCTTCCATGGAAAGGCTGATTAAGTTCTTCCCGACGGAGGCACCCCGGTATTTAGGGATGACCTCGATTGCACCAAGCTCTATCAGGTCCTCCATCTGGATTTCCGACCAGCGTTCCAAGGGATCGGGATATAAATAAGAGACATAACCAACGATGGTTTCCTTTTCACGGGCGATAAAGATCCTGCCTTCAGGCAAGTCAGCAATCTCTATTAAAGCTTTATGCTGCAAAGCAGGCGGGCGGAAGGCGACCAAGTCTTCGTGAAACTCATAAGCGGACATTTTTTCCCCGTTTAACGGCCCCTCGATGATGAGCGTCCCGCTTAATGTCTGCAGTTCCTTAGTATAAAAGGTCTTATTATATTCCATTCTTTCACCACCCTTGTAAAATAGTAATCTTATAACTCTCGCATTCAAGCATAAGGAGCATTGCTTTTAAAACTGGCCGAATGGAAAGCTTACATAAATTATACATAAAAAAAGTGGCATAATGCAGAAAGTTCAAGGCTTATATGAATCTTTTGTTACAGTGCTTCCCATATATCCGCTATCGATATGAACTCATAATAACTATAAGTGATTTTCAAAATTCATCAAGAAAGATTTTCCCTAATATGGAAGTGTTGAATATTTTAAAAATTGAGATAATTGTGTTTTTATACTATAATGAAAATATAGAGCCGAATAGAGGGGGAGTTTGCCATATGAATGTGAAAGCGTTGCCAGTAGTGGAAGGTAATTTTAATTTAAAGAATTACGATGAAAAATACAAGAAATTTGACTGGTCCGAGACGGAAAAGGAATTTTCCTGGTCTGAAACAGGTAAAGTGAATCTTGCATATGAAGCCATTGACCGCCATGTTGAAACATATAAAAAGAACAAAGTAGCCCTTTATTACAAAGATGATAAAAGAAATGAAAAGTATACTTTCAAGGAAATGAAAGATTATACGAACCAAGCGGCCAATGTGTTCAAGAACATTGCCAATGTGGAAAAAGGCGATCGCGTTTTCATCTTCATGCCACGCTCCCCGGAGCTTTATTTTGCATTGTTGGGTGCGATTAAAACGGGGGCGGTCGTAGGGCCGTTGTTCGAAGCCTTCATGGAAGGCGCGGTAAGGGATCGCCTTGAAGATAGTGAGGCAAGTGTGATAGTGACGACCCCTGAGCTTTTGCCGCGCGTTCCAGTAGATGAATTACCCCATTTAAAACATATTTTCCTAGTGGGGGAAAATATAAAAGAAGAAGGAAAGTATCATCACTTCAATAAAAAGTTAAAAGAAGCGGACAAAAAATTCGAAATCGAATGGGTAGATCGGAATGACGGCCTGATTCTTCACTATACCTCAGGTTCCACAGGGAAGCCAAAAGGGGTGCTTCACGTTCATAATGCGATGATCCAGCATTATCAAACGGCAAGGTGGGTCCTTGATTTGCAGGAAGAGGACGTGTATTGGTGCACAGCGGATCCTGGATGGGTGACAGGGACGTCTTACGGTATCTTTGGACCGTGGCTGACAGGAACCTCCAATGTCATTGTAGGTGGGCGATTCAAGCCTGAATCCTGGTATAAAACCTTGGAAGACTTTGGTGTCACGGTATGGTATAGTGCTCCGACAGCCTTTAGGATGCTGATGGGTGCAGGTGATGAAATCGTTAAACGGTTCGATTTGGGTTCTCTCCGCCATGTTTTAAGTGTCGGTGAACCGTTGAATCCGGAAGTGGTGCGCTGGGGAATGAAGGTATTCAATCACCGTATCCATGATACATGGTGGATGACGGAGACCGGGGCTCAGGTCATATGCAATTATCCTTGCCTGGAAATCAAACCGGGTTCGATGGGTAAACCGATTCCTGGTGTGAAAGCGGCAATAGTGGATGATCAAGGCATCGAGCTTCCACCGCACAGAATGGGGAACCTGGCCATCAAGAAAGGATGGCCTTCGATGATGAAGACTGTCTGGAATAATGAATCAAAATATGAATCTTACTTTATGCCAGGTGATTGGTATGTTTCCGGTGATTCCGCTTATATGGATGAAGATGGTTATTTCTGGTTCCAAGGCCGGGTTGATGATGTCATCATGACGGCAGGGGAAAGAGTCGGACCTTTCGAAGTGGAAAGCAAGTTGGTCGAGCACCCAGCCGTAGCTGAAGCGGGGGTCATCGGTAAGCCCGATCCAGTTCGGGGGGAAATTATCAAAGCATTTATAGCCCTCCGTGACGGATACGATGCAAACGATGAGCTGATTGAAGAAATTCGCCAATTCGTAAAGAATGGTCTCGCAGCACATGCGGCGCCGCGTGAAATTGAATTCAGGGATAAACTTCCTAAAACAAGAAGCGGGAAAATCATGCGCCGTGTCTTGAAAGCTTGGGAACTGGATCTCCCAACTGGTGATTTATCATCGATGGAGGATTGAAACGCTGGGCATCCTGATTTTAGATGAAAATTAAAAGGCATCCATGGTCAATTATATGGATGCCTTTTTTTGAGTTCGGGAACATTAGTCGAATCAGTGTGGGAGATTATAATGAAACAGGCTGTCGGGAAATCCCCGACAGCCTGTTTCACTTCAAAAAGAGTGTCATTCTTCCTCTTCTTCAGCTTTATCTGTGTTTTTATCTTTATCATTGACAGTATCTTTATCTTTGTCGGTCTCTGTATCTGTATCTTCTTTGTCTATATTCCCTTTGTCTTGATCTTTGTCTTGATTTTGCTCTTTATCTATAACTTTATCTATATCTTTATCTTTATTTGTGTCTTTTTCTTTTTCTTTATCTGGTTTACCGTTCTCTTCTTTTGAGTCTGGTTTTTTAACTTCTTGAGTTATTTTATCATTTCCGCGATCATCTTTATTTTTAGTCGAATCTTCTTTTGAACCTGTCTTTTTAGCGCCGCTTTCAACACGCTGAGAAGGGGCTGATTCTTTACCGACTATGTCTACGGCCGTTACATAATAGGAACCGCCTGAGCCGACTTTGTAAACAAGACTCTCACCAGCATTGATGCTCGCCACTTTTTTGCCGTCTTTATAGACACGATAGCCGACGACATCTCCTTCATGATGCAGGCCCCATGTAATCTTATCGTTACTGATCGTTATGGATAGGGGATCGGGTACTTTGCCATTATCATTCAATTTCGCTTTCGCCCCGACGACATTTCCTGATTTTTCGCCTCCGGGAATAACGGATCCTGGGTCAATCACATATTGCAATCCGATATCTGCGAACGAATCTGGATTGAGCATGAACCCGCCGCTCGTGAATTCGCCAGGCGTTTGCGGAAGGGCTGCGTAGCGTTTGCTGCCGACTGATACATATTGTCCATCTATGAAACTATCATCCGCCTTGGATGGAGCATATTTGGCGATGAATAAATCTGATTTTACAAGCCCTGCCTTTTGGCATGCACTTGAAGGCAGCAGTCCTGAAACGGCACAGAAGGAACGGCTGACAATTCCGCCAGGCATTTCAAACCGCTTATCGGGATCGACGAGTTTCGGGTCGACTTTATATGCGGCATTGATCAGATCTGCCCAATAATATATATTCCGTTTATTATATTCAAGACCATTGTAGGTCCCTTGCAAGGATTTCGGTGTATCATAACCCAGCCATGTACCGAATGATACATTCGGGTTGGTTGCGACGAACCATGCGTCCCAGTAGTTTTGGGAAGTTCCGGTCTTACCTGCCCAATCGCTTGAGAAAGCAAGTCGGTTCCTGACCGAAGCGGCCGTCCCGCTGTTTACGACATCGCGCATCATATCAAGCGTCAGGTAAGCGGCTTGTGGTGAGAAAACATCCACTGGTTTCACTTTATGCTGATAGATGACCTTGCCATCTTTCGAAACGATTTTATCGATCATATAAGCATCGATGAATTCCCCTGAATTGGCAAATGTGCCAAACGCATTGACGTTTTCTTCAACGGTTACACCTTTGTCCATGGCACCTAATGACATGGAAAGATGGGAGTAATCCCCTTTCGTCACGGTGGAGAATCCCATTTTCTCTAAATAGGAAGCGGGGCTCAGGTTGATTATTTTCTTGTAAAAGAGCGCTGCCGGAATATTATAGGAATTCTTTAAGGCCTCGCGGGCAGTCGATACTCCCGTATAGCTGCCGCCGCCATAGTTTCCTGGGCTCCACGCTTGGCTGCCTGCCGGAATGGAAATGGGCACGTTGGCCGATACGCTACCAGGTGAGATTTTGCCCAGCTCGATGCCTGGACCATATATGAGCAAAGGCTTCATTGTTGATCCGTTTGATCGATGTGATGCGGTTGCATGGTTCGTCTGTTTCCGCTTGAAATCACGGCCACCTACGAAACTGATGATTTTTCCTGTTTTATTTTCGATTAGAATAGCCCCGGCTTCAACGGGCTCGCCCGCTTTATCGTATCCGAAATTCGGATAGTTTTTCGTAACTTCCTGCATTTTATCATATATCTTTTTATTGACCGTCGTATAGATCTGATAGCCGTTTTGACGCAGCTTGCGATCGGCAAGTGCTACATATTGTTTTTTTAAATCTTTATCCTTTAAATCTTTCTCTTCATATCCATCTTCTTTTGCCAGACTGACAGAAAGGATTTCGATGGAGCGTTTTTCAATTTCCTGGGTGAGCCAAGGATATTTCTCGGATGGCAACGCCTTTTTACCGATAAAGTCTTTTGTTATGTCGTATGCGCTTGCTTTATCATACTCTTCTTTTGTTATGTATCCATTACTATACATCCGTTTTAAAACGGTTTTCATCCGGTTGATGCCGGGTTCTTGATTTTCTTTCAGTTTTCCTTGCTGGGTATACGGTGTATAACCGAAAGGACTTTGCGGCAATCCAGCAATAAAGGCAGATTGGGGCAGTGTCAGATCTTTGGCCTCCACGCCGAAAATACCTTCAGCAGCGGACTCGACACCAGCGATGTTCCGACCGGAAGAATTTCGCCCCAGAGTGGAGACATTTAAGTATGTTTCCAAAATCTCTTCTTTTTCAAAGAACTTTTCGACCCGGAGTGCAAGCAGGATTTCTTTTGCTTTCCGATCAAATGATACTTCGTTGGTCAGGATTTGGTTTTTAATGAGCTGCTGTGTTAAAGTGCTTCCTCCCGATTGGACGGATGCATTCGTAAATTCCTGGTAAATGGCACGCAGGATAGCTTTCGGGACAACCCCGTCATGTTCATAAAAATACTCATCTTCTGTAGCGATGACTGCATTTTTAAGATACTCCGATACTTTATCGATGGACACTTCTTCACGCTCAAGGTCACTCTTAAGCTTGCCTAAGTATACGTCATCAGCAAAGTATACCTCAGAGGTCTCTTCGTAATTGTAGATATCTTTTTTTAAATCTTCCTTTGAGCGTACCGGCTCATCTTTGACGAGGGCAGCGAAATAGCCAGCTCCAACGCCGCCGGCGAATGAGAATCCTAGAACCCCAACAATAATGAGGATCAACGTTAGGTTCCAAATGACTTGGTATGTAACCCTTGCATTTTTTTGTGTTTTTTCATTTTTTAAAAAACGGGTTATCTGTTTCCATGCTGTTTGAAATCTATCTTTTTGATTATTATTCATCGTATCATACCCCCTGAAATCACATATATTATAGCATATAACACGGAAAGGAAAGGCGAACTTTCATATTTTTCTAGAATCTGTAAGGGTGATGTTGACAATGAATCTTATGTATGATAAAAATTTATTAATAATAAAATTTATTAAAAAAGCGCGATGATAGGACCCAGTAGTCAAACTATCCCTGTTTTAGAGAGCCGGTGGTCAGTGGAAATCGGTACACATGGTGAGATGAATTACTTCCTGGAGCATTTACTGTGAAATGATTAGTAGCAGGAAACGGTTGACGACCGTTATTCGTCTCGAGCGGAGGGCGCATTATGTCCTCAAGTTGGGTGGTACCGCGAATTTATTCGTCCCTTCATATTATATGAAGGGGCGTTTTTGTGTGCTTTTTGCGGGATTTTTTCGGATTGAAGGAGGAATTGTAAAATGGAATTGCTAAAGGAACTCGAGTGGAGAGGGATTATTTATCAACAAACGGATGAAAAGGGTTTTAAGGACCTTTTAGAAAAAGAGAAAATTTCTTTATACTGTGGTGTAGATCCAACCGCGGATAGTATGCACATCGGACATCTACTGCCATTCTTGACAATGCGCCGTTTCCAGCAGCACGGTCACCGTCCCCTTGTGCTTGTAGGAGGAGCGACTGGACTTATCGGTGATCCAAGCGGTAAAAAAGAGGAACGCCAGCTGCAAACGCTGGAAAAAGTGCTCTATAATGCCGACTGCCTAAAAGGACAGCTATCCCACATCTTTGAATTCGACGGTGAAAATGGTGCTGTCATGGTCAATAACTATGACTGGATAGGTAAAATCGACATGGTTACGTTCTTGCGTGATTACGGGAAATACATCGGCATTAACTACATGCTGGCAAAAGACACGGTTGCTTCCCGTTTGGAAACAGGGATTTCTTTTACGGAATTCGCATATACAATTTTACAAGGGATCGACTTTAGCCATTTATACGATAATCATGACTGTAAGTTGCAAATTGGCGGAAGTGATCAGTGGGGCAATATTACGACCGGTCTTGAAATGATTCGTAAATCGCATGACGAGGAAGCAAAAGCGTTCGGCATGACGATTCCGCTTGTGACGAAAGCGGACGGAACGAAATTCGGTAAAACGGAAGGCGGGGCGATTTGGCTTGACCCGGAAAAGACGACTCCGTATGAATTTTACCAATTCTGGATCAATACAGCGGATGCTGATGTCGTAAAATACTTGAAATTCTTCACATTCCTATCACGTGAAGTAATTGAAGAGTTAGAGCAGTCCGTACAGTCCGAACCGCATTTGCGTAAAGCGCAAAAAGCCTTAGGGGAAGAAATGACCCGTTTGATTCATGGTCAGGAAGCTCTTGATCAAGCAATCAAAATCTCTGCCGCCCTATTCAGCGGTGAGGTGAAGAATTTAAGTGCAGCGGAAATCAAATTGGGCTTTAAAGATGTCCCTAGCTTCGAACGTGAAAGCAAGGAAGATATCGGCTTGGTCGATTTAATCGTTGAAGCGAAAATTTCGCCTTCAAAGCGTCAAGCCCGTGAAGATATTCAGAATGGGGCAATCTCCATAAATGGGGAGAAAGTGACTGATCTGCAATATGTAGTGACGGAAGCTGCCAAGATTGAAGGGGAGTTCATCCTCGTTCGACGCGGTAAGAAGAAATATACATTAGTGAAATGATTATTCAAGGCCCGGCTGAATTACAGCCGGGCTTTATTTTGAAGTATTTAGTGCCAAAAAAACCCCCATCCAAGGATGGGGGTTTTGAAGTTATTAACGAGAGTAGAACTCAACGATAAGAGCTTCGTTAATTTCAGCAGGCAATTCAGAACGTTCTGGTAAACGAGTGAAAGTACCTTCTAATTTCTCAGCATCGAAAGTAAGGAAATCAGGTACGAAGTTAGTTGCTTCAACTGATTCTTTGATGATTGAGAAGTTGCGTGATTTTTCACGAACTGAGATTGTTTGTCCAAGAGTCACTTTGTAAGATGGAATGTCTACGCGGCTTCCGTCTACAGTGATGTGACCGTGGTTAACAAGTTGACGTGCTTGACGACGTGTACGAGCTAAACCAAGACGGTAAACTAGGTTGTCAAGACGTGATTCAAGAAGAACCATGAAGTTTTCACCATGTACACCTTTAAGTTTGCCAGCGCGGTCGAACATTGAACGGAATTGACGTTCAGTGATTCCGTACATGTGACGAAGTTTTTGTTTCTCTTGCAGTTGCATTCCGTATTCAGAAATTTTTCTGCGTTGGTTAGGACCATGTTGTCCTGGAGCATAAGGGCGTTTTTCTAATTCTTTACCAGTACCTGTTAGGGAAATTCCTAAACGACGGGATAGTTTCCAGCTTGGGCCAGTATAACGAGCCATAGGATGACTCCTCCTTTAAATGTTTTTATTTTGGTAAAATAAAAACCGTGTGAATGTACGATCATGACCATTTTGTTTTCATGTACCTTCGCCCTAGCAGCAGAGAGTTACGAGATACACCTCTGTATTGAGGAACAAAATGAGAACATAAAGGCTGTCACATAGGCTGCAATATTTTACACAAGGAGTATTGTATAATATTCTGCTCAATGAGTCAAGGATAGTTGCGATTAAATAAGGGGAGAGAATCGCAGCGGGAAGATACAATACATTTAAATAACACTATTTTTGTATGCTTCATGGTTGGTTTCCTGGCATTCCTTGGGAGCCCTTATAGGTATCGTTCCCACCTAGTTCTTTTGCATCGTTTTTTGCGAATCGTATAAATAACTAAAAAATAGGCAGTTATCGGTGTTTCCCATTGGGCAGAAGGTCAATCGAATAGTGTGATAGAGGTTAAGGGCCAGGCGTTTTATATTGGGAGGAATTAAGGGAAGGACCGGATGCAAGTACATGGGATCCTGTAATGGAGAGGGGAGTAGGCAAGGATTGCCGCTCCCTTTAACTTTATAATTGCTTGGAAAGGATTTCTGCGAACTTCTCCAGTCCCTGCTGATCGATTTCGTCAAATCGGTCCGTGACCGGGCTGTCGATATCGAGGACCCCGAACAATTTGCCATCCTTCATGAGCGGTATGACAATTTCAGATCGCGATGCTGCGTCGCAGGCGATATGTCCAGGGAATTGATGGACATCCTCGATGCGCAGGGTTTTTTCAGTTGCCGCTGATGTCCCGCATACGCCTTTACCCATTGGGATGCGAACACAGGCTGGAAGTCCCTGGAAGGGTCCCAGTATTAATTGGCCTTCTTCGTATAAATAAAAGCCGACCCAGTTAATCTCATCAAGAAACTGATTAAGCAGAGCTGCCGCATTGCTTAAATTGGCTATCCAGTTCGTTTCATCCTCGATTAAGGCAAAAAGTTGTTTCTGGACAAGTTCATAGTTTTTTTCTTTTTTTCCTTGATACATTTCGACATTAAACAAAAGCGTTCACCTGTCTTCCGCATATTATTACAGCACTTTCTAATATGTTGCTTTATTGTTGGGAAATTGTCGAGAACTTACTAAAGGATTCAGGCTCTTCCGTGCAGAAATAGTCCATAAGACTTGTCTCAAAGAAAGCGAGGGATTGCCTAAATGAATCGCCAGACGCCAACGAAACAAGCCATTGTGGAAGCTGCACTGCATTTATTTCATTTAAAAGGCTATCATGCCACATCCATACGGGATATTGCGAACAAAGCGAAAGTGAACGCTGCAAATATTGCCTACTATTTTAAGAATAAGCAGGGATTGCTGGAATTCTGTTTCACTTCCTATTTAGAAGAGTATATCCTGGTCCTTGATACGAACATGACACTGCTGGACCTTAAAGGCCCCCAGCATTGCTTGATGAATCTAGTAATGGATATTCTCGATTTCCAGAGGGAAAACTTCCTGGCTGCACGGTTCATATATGGGGAATCTTCACTAGATTCCAATTTAAACCGGGAAATTCATTCGACTTATTTTACAAAGGAAAAGTCTTATTTTCAATATGTTTTGGAACAAGGGATTAAGAGCAGGAGTTTCCAGCAGGTCTCCATTCCCATGTATATGCTCCAGTTGAAGGGCCTGCTAACGGCTCCTGTCCTTCATACCCATTATGCGATGGATGTGCTTCATGTGTTCCCGCAGGAAGCCTATTACACGAATATTTATGCCAATGAAGTCGGACGTTTTCTGCAAGATACCCTTTTCATTGCCGAAGACCTACAGCCACTGTTAGCGGGCCGGCCTGAAGTGTATACATGAGTTACCCATTAAACTCTGCAATCAGCGCCTGATGGCCCTGACCCAAATCTTTAGCCTGATGGGCATCGGAACCATAAATAAGCGGAATGCCGAGATCGAAAGCACGCTTTGCAAACCTTTCTGGAGGATAAGGCTCACCGCATAGCGGCTTTACAAGGCCGGCTCCATTATAATCAAGTTCATACTTTTGTTCCTTGATCAAATCCAGCACCTTGTAAACGCGCTCGTCAAAACTTAATGCTGGCGGATATCGATGCTGGAATTTATGGACAAGCGTAATATGCCCGATCCGCTTAGGTTTATAAATGCCTAAATCAGCTTTTATCGATTTTTCCAGAGTATCGTAATATTTGGCATACACCGATTCGACTGAACCTAGTTCATTGGCAATCTCACCAAACCCATTTTCACTGAAATCGATGCAATGCCAATTGCTTTGATGCTTGATGAAGTGGACGGAAAGTATACTGTCATCAAGGAATTCTCCGATTTCGTCGAGGAATTCTTTTGTTTCTTTTTCATGACCCTCTATGAAGTCAACCTCTAGACCTCTTTTGATCAGGATTTTGTCTTTATAGCGTTCTTTCAGTACGCGGAGCTCCTGAAAGTAATCCAGGAGCAGGGCAGCGTCCATGCCGCTGTCTTTTTCAGGCGTAGGATCTTGAAAATCTCGTGGCAATGGAGCATGTTCCGTAAATGTGATTTCCTTTAATCCTAGCTCGATTCCCCGCGTAATATATTCATCGAATTTATCCGTAGAGCCGTGAGGGCAAAACGGAGTATGTACATGACCGTCAGCTTTCATAGTCCTTCCCTCCCAAAAAACAGGTATTTGTAGCAATTTTCTACAAAAAAATCATTTTTCTCATCAAAAATTATTGCTAACATGGTATCATAAAAGCATTAAATTTAACATTTTTAAAATTGATATATAAACGAGCAAGACTGTAGGGACTAGAACAGGGGGCTTACCATGGAGTACATACTTGGGGTAATTGTATTAATTTTGATTTTCATCATTTGGGGTTATTTTTTCAAAAAGAGATATTTTAAAGAGATCGATCGACTGGAATCCTGGAAAATAAGCATCATGCACCGCCCCGTGCTAGAAGAGCTTTCTAAAGTCAAACAATTGAACATGACAGGTGAAACAGAGGAAATGTTCGAAAACTGGCGCATTGAATGGGACGCTATCATTACGGACCATATGCCCGAAGTCGAAGAGCTTTTATTCGATGCAGAGGAGTCCATCGATAAATACCGTTTCAGCCGGTCAAAAGAGGTACAGCGCAAAATTACAGTCAAGCTGAATGAAATCGAGGAAATGATCAAAAAGATCCTATACGAATTGAATGAACTCGTAGGCAGTGAGGAAAAGAACCGATTGGAAATTGAGGATATTAAAGAATCCTACCGTCAATTGAAGAAATCCTTGCTTGCACACAGGCATAATTACGGGAAAGCGGCTGATAAGCTGGAAAATTCCTTGGATGAAGTATTGCAGATCCTTCAGAGGTATGAAGAAGAGACTGTGAACGGGAATTATTTGAATGCGAGGGAGCTCGTTCTTTCCATTAAGGAGAAATTGGCGATCTTGGCCGTTAAAATGGAGTTGCTCCCAAAATTATTGGTTGATAGTCAATCCGAGCTGCGCTCCCAGCTTCATGAATTGAAGGATGGCTATGAGGAGATGTCGGGACAGGGTTATCTGTTGAGTCATATCCAATTCGAGCAGGAAATATCAAGGCTTGAGGAAGAACTGAATCTTTATAAAGCACAATTGGAAAATGCCGAAACGGAAGCTGTGGATAAAGGCATTAAAGATATGCGCGAAAGCATTGAGGTGCTTTATGACCTTTTGGAGAAAGAAGTGCTTTCAAAACAGTATGTCTTGAAAAATGATGAAGTCCTCAGGAAAACGATAAGTGACCTTGAATATGAGAACGATAAACTTAAAGTTGAAACCATACATGTTCAACACACGTATCATCTAACGGAAAATGAGCTAGATGCACAACGGAAGATGGAAAAGCAGATTGCCCAG
The DNA here is from genome assembly GCF_033141925.1 of Peribacillus sp. CSMR9. Classification (NCBI taxonomy): domain Bacteria; kingdom Bacillati; phylum Bacillota; class Bacilli; order Caryophanales; family Bacillaceae; genus Peribacillus; species Peribacillus sp. CSMR9. The sequence goes on along the minus strand of NZ_JAOPHO010000002.1, from coordinate 232,730 downwards.
ATTTCGAAACGCCATCAATTGCTCGTCTTGAAGATGGAGGATAATGTGATGGCAAGCTCTCTTATCAGCGAAGAGATGCAGGGGCTGGCAGTACAGCTGAAAGAATTACAGGAAAATCAAAAAGAATTCACCATTAAATTACAGGCTTTACGAAAAGATGAAATGGATGCCAGGGATTCACTGGCCGAATTGAAACGCAAAATGGTCGATACTGGCCGTTTAATTGCAAAAAGCAATATTCCAGGTCTTCCTGAAGAGTATAAAGCGGTGCTTCAGGATGCCAAAGAAAGCATGGATGACGTTCAGGGTAAACTTGAAGAAAAGCCGCTTGACATGGCCGCTGTTTATATTTATTTGGAAAAAGCTGTCCAACAGGTGAGTGCGGTCCACGAAAAAGCTGATGAATTGATTGAACATATGTATTTGGCCGAAAAAGTGATTCAATTCGGAAACCGTTATCGCAGCAGTCACGATACAGTTGCCGATAGTCTCAGGGAAGCGGAAGCCAAATTCCGAAGCTATGAATATCAAGCTGCATTGGAAACGGCAGCCACGGCCATTGAAAAGGTCGACCCAGGTAGTTTGCGAAAAATTGGAACGAACATAGAAGAAGTTCTTTCCTGAAAACCCGCCATGGCGGGTTTTTTCTTTTATCGGATCCTGAACTAGTTTTCTGCCGAAATTGAAAAATGGGATTGATAGGGTTGGAAGTGAAATCATTCTGCGGGAATTCAAAGAAAGCGTGTCTCCTTTCGTTCATGGACCAGTGTTTTACATTCTCTTTCAAATCCAATTATGTTAATATTAGAAGTCGCAACAGCTACACTTGAAACGGCATTTAGAAGAGTGACCAACATAGATACAAAAACATGGAAGGTGAACCCATGATTTATTTTGACAATAGTGCAACAACAAAACCATATCCTGAAGTAATCGAATCATTCATGAAGGTTTCTTCGGACTATTTTGGAAACCCCTCTTCGCTGCATGGACTTGGGGTGCAATCCGAAAAATTACTTTCTGCTGCAAGAAAGCAAATCGCTGATTTATTAAAGGTGAAGAGCTCGGAAATATATTTCACTTCCGGGGGGACGGAAGGGAATAATCTTGCCATTAAAGGAGCCGCCCTCTCTCAGAGAAATCGGGGAAAACACATAATCACGACGGCAATCGAACATCCTTCTGTAGAAGACGCATGCCAAGCATTGACGAAAATGGGTTATGAGATCACATATCTTCCCGTTAACGAATTTGGGCAAATTGATATAAACGATCTTAAGCATGCATTGAGGGAAGATACCATTTTAGTATCCGTCATGCATGTTAATAATGAAGTTGGCTCTATCCAGCCGATTGCTGAAATGGGAAAATTGTTAAAGCAATACCCACACGTGCTCTTTCATGTCGATAATGTGCAGGGGGCAGGCAAAGTTTCTTTATCAATACGTGATGCCAATGTGGATTTATGTACAATTTCCGGACACAAGGTGCACGGCTTGAAGGGGACGGGCATCCTTTATGTTCGTGAAGGCGTTCGGATCGATCCGCTTTTCCACGGTGGCAATCAAGAAACGAAAATCAGGAGCGGCACCGAAAATGTTGCGGGAATCGTCGCCCTTTCAAAGGCTTTTCGTATTAGTATGAGCAATCAATTGCTGTGTCATGATAAGCTGCAGCAAATCAAAAATTATTTATATAAAGGTTTGAAGGAACTGGACGGGGTGTTGATTAACAGTCCTGAAAAAGGTGCACCCCATATTGTGAATTTTTCCGTACCGGGACTCAAATCAGAGGTATTGCTGCATGCGCTTGAATCGGAAGGGATATATGTTTCGACTACTAGTGCCTGTTCTTCGAAAAAAAGGACGGTAAGCAAAACGGTGGATGCGATGTTCCATAACCAAGCCCGTTCCGAAAGTGTGATCCGAATCAGTACTACCTATGGCAATGAGATGGAAGAAGCGAAGCAAGTTCTGGCGGCGATACAGAAAATAGTCGCTAATTTAGAAAAAATAATGAGGGTTGCAAAATGAAATTTGATCATATAATTATCCGTTATGGAGAAATCTCCACGAAAAAAAGAAACCGTAAAGGCTTTGTAGACAAAATGAAGGCGCATATCCGCTGGAGTTTAAAGGATATTGAAGGAGTAGTGCTAACAGCCAACAGGGAGCGGATGTACGTTCTCCTGAACGGTGTGGACCATAAGCCTGTCATTGACCGATTGAAAGGCATTTTTGGGATCCAGTCTTTAAGCCCTGCGATAAAAATTGAACGCGACTTAGAAGTGATGAAAACGGCAGCGTTGTATTACCTTAATCATACTCTTGAGGAGGTAAATACATTCAAAATCACGACAAAACGCGCAGATAAGGATTTCCCATATAATACCGATGAAATTAACAGGGCACTCGGCGGGCATTTGCTTCGGAATACAGAAAATTTAAAAGTGGATGTAAAGAACCCTGATTTGAACCTGCTGGTAGAAGTGAGACGCGAAGCCGTTTATTTGACGGGTGAAATCATCCAGGGGGCAGGCGGTCTTCCATTCGGTTCAAGCGGAAAGGCAATGCTGATGCTTTCAGGCGGGATTGATAGCCCTGTTGCAGGATTCCTTTCGATGAAACGCGGATTGGACGTAGAAGCGATTCATTTTTACAGCCCGCCTTTCACAAGTGAGCGTTCACGTCAAAAGGTCATTGATCTGGCAGGCAAGCTTGCTGAAATAAGTGGAAGCATGAAAGTGCATATCGTTCCATTTACTGAAATTCAATTATTGATTCAAAAACAGATCCCGGAAAACTACTCAATGACAACAACTCGACGTTTAATGATGCGGGTCGCCGATCAAATCCGTGAAAAGGAAGAAGCCATGGCACTGATCACCGGTGAAAGCCTTGGACAGGTTGCAAGCCAGACGATGAGCAGCATGTTTGCCATCAATGAGGTGACGAATACACCGATCCTGCGTCCGCTGATTACGATGGATAAAACGGAAATCATCAAAATCGCAAGAGAGCTTGATACTTTTGAAATATCCAATCTGCCTTACGAAGATTGTTGTACGGTCTTTACGCCGGCAAGCCCAAAAACGAAACCGAAACGTGAAAAAGTCAATTACTATGAGAGCTTCGTTGACTTTGAATCATTGATTGAAAAAGCGGTCTCCGAAACAGAAATATTGACGGTTAAACCGGGTCAGACATTCGATAGGGAAGAAGCGATGGAAGACTTGTTTTAATATCCTGTAATTACCAATGATATTGTGCGAATGAAGCCATGTGTTTTAACACACTCTATAATCACAAGGAGGTGAAAAACTCATGGCAAACAACAACAGCTCAAACGAATTATTGGTACCTGGAGTGGAACAAGCTCTACAACAAATGAAATATGAAATCGCTACAGAATTCGGCGTACAACTTGGTGCCGACACAACATCTCGCGCTAACGGTTCAGTTGGTGGAGAAATCACAAAACGCCTTGTTCAAATGGCTGAACAACAATTAGGCGGAGGATTCAACAGATAATTTAATAAATATGGCTACAGAGAGCGGGTTCTAACACCCGCTCTCTTTATTATTTGTAAAAATAAATAGAAATATTAGAGAAGTATCTTGTATAATGAGTAGGTACTAAGAGTTCATAAATGGAGGGGAAAAAAATGAAACGTAAAGATTTATTGGCTCCGGAACATTACAACTTAGTGAGTGAAATGGAACGTTTTGCAAAAGATCCAGAAAAAGTTGCCGTCCTCTGGGAGAACGAAACCGGAGACAAAAAACAACTTACATATGAGAATTTATTAAAGAGTGCAAATAAAATCGGAAATGCCTTCAAAAAAAAAGGACTCGGTAAAGGTGATACGGTCCTTATCATAATCCCTCGCTTGGTGGAAGCCTATCAAGTGTATTTAGCCGCATTGAAAATTGGCATGATTGTCATACCTTGTTCCGAAATGCTTCGTGCGAAGGACTTGCAGTATCGAGTCAACCATGGTGATGTTAAAGGAATCATCAGTTATCATGAATATACTCATGAATTGAATGAAATAGAAGGGGCGGAAAGCCTCCTGAAATTTTCAATCGGAAAACGAATCGAAAATTGGCTGAATTTGAATGAGCTTGCCGATGAGGAATCAGATCAGCTGACTATGGCCGACACGAAGAGTGAGGATATGGCGTTCTTATCGTATACTTCCGGAACGACAGGAAATCCAAAAGGGGTCGTCCATACACATGGATGGGCTTATGCCCATTTGAAAACGTCTGCAGCAAACTGGCTTGGCATCAGCGAAGGGGATGTGGTTTGGGCAACGGCAGGCCCAGGGTGGCAAAAGTGGATCTGGAGTCCTTTCCTGGCTGTATTGGGAACGGGTGCAACAGGTCTTGCCTATCATGGGAAGTTCGAGGCGAAAAAATATCTTCAGCTGCTTCAGGGATACAAAGTGAATGCGTTATGCTGCACACCAACCGAGTATCGGTTGATGGCAAAGGTGGATAACCTTGATGACTATGATTTATCCCATCTTCATAGTGCAGTATCAGCGGGAGAGCCTTTAAATCAAAAAGTGTTCGAGGTCTTTAAAAACCATTTCCATATTGAAGTGCGCGATGGATATGGACAAACCGAAAATACCCTTTTGGTAGGTGTAACAAAAGGCATGGATATTAAATTGGGCTCCATGGGCAAACCGACTCCGGGCAACCATGTGGAAATCATTGATGATTCCGGTAAACCCTGTTCTCCTGGTATAGTGGGGGATATTGCCGTACATATCGATACACCTGCTCTCTTTAAAGAATATTTTAAAGATCCCGAGCGGACATCGAAGCAATTCCGTGGGGACTATTATATCACCGGCGATCAGGCGAAAATGGATGAAGATGGTTATTTCTGGTTTGAGGGTCGAACTGATGATATCATCATCAGTTCGGGATATACCATTGGACCGTTTGAAGTGGAAGATGCACTCGTTAAGCATCCATATGTGAAAGAGTGTGCCGTTATAGCAAGTCCTGATGAAATAAGGGGAAATGTGGTCAAGGCGTATGTCGTCTTGATGGATGATATCGATCCGAACAGCCAAGATTTAATCAAAACGCTTCAATCGCACGTAAAAGAATTGACTGCTCCATATAAATATCCAAGGAAAATCGAATTTTTAGATGAGCTTCCCAAAACGACATCGGGTAAAATCAAACGGGTGGATTTACGGAAAAGGGAAGAAGCACTACTTAATAATTAACGAAAGCATTTCCGTCAGCCCCCGGCTGACGTTTTTTTTATTAACAGAGGCTTGCATAATCATAAATATGGGAATCCGTGAATTGAGATGGTACACTTACTGCATATCTGAAGGGAAAGAATCATTTAATAAGGAGTGTAGAGCGGGATGGGAACGTTATGGTTCAATGGGGCGATATATACGATGATTAAAGAAAAAGATCAAGTGGAGGCACTCTTCACTGAAAAGGGGGTAATTGTTGATACCGGCAGCATTGACTATTTAGAACGTAAATATGCCGGCAATATTTCCAGGGAAATCGACTTAAAAGGACAAACGATGCTGCCAGGGTTAGTGGATAGTCACCTTCATTTGGTCGGGCATGGTGAAAGACTGCTTCGTCTAGACCTCTCTTTGATGGATAGCAGGGAGTCCATCATGAATGCCTTGAAGGAAAAGTGCTCAAAGACCCCTGCTGGAAAGTGGATTGTTGCCGAAGGGTGGAATGAAAATGAATGGCCCAGTCCTGAATTGATTTTACGGGATGAGCTTGACGCGATATCGACAGAACATCCCATCGTATTGAAAAGGATCTGCCGCCATGCCTTGGTGGTCAATTCCTGCGCCCTTTTGGAAGCGGGTATTAAAGAAGATATAAAAGAACCGTCAGGCGGGGTGATCTGCCGCTATCCAGAAGGACGGTTAAATGGTTTATTTAAAGAAAGCCAGGCGCTGAACCTGATTTTAGACAGCCTTCCTGGCATTGACCAAGAGTATATCGAAAACGCACTCATAGAGGCCATAGAAGACGCATATAAGCTAGGTTTGACTGGCGGACATACTGAAGACCTCCATTACTATAATGGCTTCCTTCCGACATATCAGGCGTTTAAATCGGTAATCGAGGACAGGGAAATGGCCTTTCGCGCCAATTTACTCGTCCATCACGAAGCGTTCGAAGAAATGCTGAAAGCAGGCGGCAGCTATCAAGAAGGTACGCGATATATCAAGTTCGACAGCATGAAGATATTTACCGACGGCTCCTTAGGCGGACGCACAGCCCTGTTAAGCGAACCCTATGCAGATCAAAGGGATACGAACGGTGTCGCGATATTCACTGAGCATGAGCTTCAGGAATGGGTGAAAAAAGCAAGGGATGCCGGAATGCCTATTGCTGTCCATGCCATTGGCGATCTCGCTTTTGAATACGTCTTGAATGCAATTGAAGCCATCCCCCCAAAAGAGGGACAGAGGGACCGGCTCATCCATGCGCAGATCGTCCGGCCGGAGCTGCTGGAGCGGGCGGCAAAACTGCAGGTCATATTTGATATCCAACCAGGTTTCGTCACGTCCGATTTTCCGTGGGTGGAAGAAAAGGTTCCAGCCAATCTATTGGATTCCTCCTATGCCTGGAAAACCTATTTGAATATGGGCATCATTTGTGCGGGAGGGTCAGATGCGCCTATAGAGCCATTAAATCCAATTTTGGGCATCCATGCTGCTGTCACAAGGACGAAAATCAACAGTGAGGACAGTACCGTATATGGCTTGGATGAAAGGCTCTCCGTTCATGATGCCTTCGCACTTTATACAAAAGGGAGTGCTGCAGCTATCGGCCAGGAAAAACGCCGCGGTCAGATCATCAAAGGGTACGATGCAGATTTTACAGTGTTTAATCTGGATGTCTTTGCTGTTGCGCCGGATGATCTCCTGAAAGTTGAGGCGGTCATGACGGTCATCGATGACAGAATCATGTATGATAAAAAATAACAGTTGCAAAAAAGAAATGGATACGCAAAATAGTTAGATGGAATTCGATAAAGGAATTAATGGAAAGAAGGCAGGTTATGAAAGTGGATGAACAAAAAGAAGGGGCGATCTATGCAGCCCTTTCTTATATGATGTGGGGAGTCGTGCCAATTTACTGGAAGTTCCTTCAGGGAGTCGGAGCTACAGAAATCTTGGCTCAGAGGGTATTATGGTCTTTCGTCTTCATGCTGGTTTTATTGATGTTCATGAAAAAACGACAAGCGTTTCTTGATTATGTCAAAAACATATTGGGAAATCCCAAACTCTTTGCGGCGTTACTAACGGCCTCACTGCTCGTTACAGCTAATTGGGGAGTGTTCATCTGGGCCGTTAACTCAGGACGGATCCTTGACACGAGCCTTGGATATTATATCAATCCGCTAGTCAGTGTACTATTGGGAGTGATAGTTTTAAAAGAAAAATTGAGCGGGGCACAGATCATGTCGTTCCTGCTTGCAGGAATCGGGGTCTTGATCCTAGGCATTCATTTCGGTACGATCCCGTGGGTCTCTCTTGTTTTGGCCATGACCTTTGGATTATACGGCCTGGCAAAAAAAATGATCAAAGCTGAATCGGCGATCGGGCTGACGCTCGAAACGATGATGGTAACGCCTCTTGCCCTGGGTTACCTGATATACTTGATGAACCAATCAGAAATGCAATTCTTTACAGCAGGAAGCACAAGCTTGCTGTTGGTGGGCGGTGGGATTGTCACGGCCTTGCCTCTTTTATATTTTGCAAAGGGGGCGGAGAAGATCCCGTTATCGATGCTTGGGATTTTTCAGTATATCGCTCCGACCTTATCCTTACTGATCGGGGTATTCGTCTATCACGAAAGTTTTACAAAAGCGCATCTTTTAGCCTTTTTGTTCATATGGTCAGCCTTGGCTGTTTATACACTATCCATTACGAAATGGGGCCAGGCAAGTGCACGCAGGTTTAAAGGCAAAGGGAACATCGGTGCGTGAATAAGAAAAAATGCTTGGTGGTTCCATCCCCAAGCATTTTTTAATTGTCGATATTTAAAGAAACCGGTTTTACGGCAGGAGAATTGCTTGAGTCATGAAAGGTAAATCTTCGGACCTATTTCAGAAACAATCAAATCAGATAGGCTGACAAGACCGTGAACGGGCTTTGCACGGGAGATAGTTGGTTGGAATTGTCTATAGTAGGAACTATCCAAGCTAATGATATGCTTTGTCAGGAATGCTGAGATGGCGGCATTCGGCTTTCTATTGCTATTTAGTTCATCGATGATACCCTGTGCATTGGTAATCCCGATCCCGTGGCCATAAAAGAGGTCTTCTCCTAATAATATTGCATTCTCACCTTGCCATTCAGGTGTTTCCTCATCGTGATCAGGGTTTTTGAAGTAAAGGCAATCCCCTGGTAAATAATCCGTTCCTTGATGAACATGAAGAGCCATATTCTTCGGAGGGCGCCAGTCATATAGAAATAGGCTTGAAAAAAGATAGTCGAAATTCCTAGGGCCGATTAAATCCAAAATGGCCTTTAAAAAAGTGACGACTATCGCTGTACCGCATTCGAAAGCGTAAAGCGTTCCATTCAAGAAAATGTCCAGGAGTGCAACATGAGGGGCAATCCCTGGCTGAAGGGTAAAAGTGCCATCCTTTGAAAGGCGCCAATATTGTTTATTGGATGCCGATTCCTCAAGTGTGGAAAATTCTGCATCACTTTTATCCAACGCAAAAGCTGCCTCGATGACTCGGTGCCTCAGTTGTATATCGAAATTAAGGTATCCAAAGCTCCGATATTCAAAAATGTTAGAATCTTCCGCTAGCAATTGGAGAATTTCAAGCGATTTAGCAGATGCTATACCTGGTTGGATGTGACTGACATCTAATAATTTGTGATTAATCTTTATCATGATCATATCCACCTTTTGCTTTTGAAATTAAGGGCTTATAAAACCAGTACACAAAAAATGTCCACAGGTTATGCTCATTATATGAATACCTGCAAGGAAATGACTCTTTGAACGTGTCAGGCACGTAAACGAGAATGATTGGAATGGCATGATGTTTTGCTAGATATCCTTTAACGCAAGGGAAACCTTTCCAATTAATGAGAAGAAGCAAATTAGTATTCCTTTTTCTCCATGAATTGATATAATGGGAGAGAAAAGTTCATATGTGCGAGAAATGTAGGGGGGCCAGTACTGCTGGCTGAGATTGCGTCCTTTAGATGCTGACTCTTTGAACCTGATCTGGATGATGCCAGCGGAGGGAACATATTATTACTGACTTTCTGTTTTGTATGTTAAACGTCCGAATTCATCTTCGGGCGTTTTTTGTTTTTTACCGGTATTGGAATGGACCCTGGCGCCCCATTATGGTTTCGGCATATGGATCTTATATGATGTGTAGGAGGATAATAGTTTGAATAAATTCTTACCACTGTTAACTTCGTTGTTCCTTTTGGCTGGATGTGGGGCAGGCGGAACTAATGAAAAAGAAGAATCATCTAAAAAAGAAGGCAATAAAGAATTAAAAAAGGTATCGGTCGTGCTTGATTGGACACCGAATACAAACCATACAGGATTGTATGTAGCCAAGGAAAAAGGGTATTTCAAAGAACAAGGTCTGGATGTGGAAATTATCATGCCAGGCGAAGCTGGAGCTGATAAACTTGTGGCTTCAGGGAAATCTGAATTTGGCGTGAGCTACCAGGAGGGCATTACGCAGGCCCGCGTGCAAGGCGTGCCGATTGTTTCGCTAGCTGCTGTCATCCAGCATAATACCTCTGGATTCGCTTCACCTGCGGCAAAAAACATTAAAACTCCCAAGGATTTTGAAGGGAAAACGTATGGTGGCTGGGGGTCTCCAGTTGAAAAGGCCATTATTGATTCACTTATGAAAAAAGAAAATGCCGATGTAAATAAAGTGGATATAGTGAATACAGGGGACACAGATTTTTTCACTTCGGTTAAAAGGGATATAGATTTCGCCTGGATTTATTATGGGTGGACAGGTATCGAGGCTGAGTTGCGGAATGAAAAGCTTAATATGGTTTACTTAACCGAATACTCTGATAAGCTTGATTACTATACGCCTGTTTTGACAACAAATGAAAAGATGATTAAAGAGGATCCTGAGACTGTTAAAGCATTCGTTCATGCAGCTTCGAAAGGGTACCAGTTTGCAATTAAGAATCCTGATGATGCAGCGGACATATTAATTAAGTCTGCACCTGATCTAGATCCAAAACTAGTGAAGAAAAGCCAGGAGTGGCTTGCAGATAAGTATCAGGATGATGCTCCGCGTTGGGGTGAACAAAAGCTTGAAATCTGGAAGAATTATAGTGATTGGATGAAGGAAAATAAGCTTCTTGAAGGTGATTTCAATCCTGAAAAGGCATTTACCAATGAATTTTTACCAAAATAGGAGGAAATACAATGGCCAATTCATTAATTAGTATACAAATCATTCCTAAAGGGGAAAATGTCATCCCCATGGTCGATGAAGCAATCAAGATCATTGATGAATCAGGTGTCAAGTATGAGGTTCACCCGCTAGAAACAACAATGGAGGGTGAGCTATCCGAGCTTTTTGCCGTGATAGAAAAAATGAATGTAAGAATGATTGAATTAGGCTCGCCGAATGTCATTTCCCAAGTGAAGATACTATATCAGCCAAGCGGGATTACGATGGATACGTTAACGGAGAAATATCGGGCATGATCAAAAGGGGAATTTGGAAGAAGGGGGCTCCCTTCTTTCTTTTATTATGTTTGCTGATAGTATGGGAGTCAATGACAGTCTTATTAAAGGTTGAAAAATGGCTGCTTCCCGCTCCATCAGCCATTTTCATTGAAGGAATTGAGTCGTCCCGTAATCTTTTTGGACACCTTATATCAACAACTGAGCTTGCGTTATCGGGTTTTCTTATTGGAAGCTGTATCGGGTTATTAATTGCTGCAATCTTACACCTATTTCCAGGTGTGAAGGACGCGGTTTATCCTCTGCTCATACTCTCGCAAAATATACCAATCATAGTTTTGGCACCGCTTTTAGTGATCTGGTTTGGCTTTGGCATGCTGCCTAAGTTAATTGTGATTTCACTCGTATGTTTTTTTCCGGTTGCGGTCGCTTCATTGGACGGTTTTCGCCAGACACCTTACGAACTTAAGCATTATTTCAAGATGATGGGAGCGGGGAAAAACCAGTTATTTTGGAAGCTGGAACTTCCCCACTCGATCCCGTTCATTTTCTCAGGCCTAAAAATTTCGGCCACCTATAGTATAATGGGTGCGGTTATTTCGGAATGGCTTGGGGCTAAATCGGGGATTGGTGTTTATATGACGCTCGCTTCCTCCGCGTTTCGGACAGATCGGGTGTTTGTTGCCATTTTCATCATTATGGGAATGAGCCTTCTCTTTTTTGGAATCATCACATTCCTGGAGAAATATTTAGTTTCATGGAAGAGAAAGGAGGGTGAAAGGGATGATGCTGGAAATTAAAGATGTCTCCTTTTCTTTCGATGGTAAACAGAATATTTTAGAGAATATGAATTTCCATGTAGATGATGGGGAATTTGTCACAATCCTAGGACCATCTGGCAGCGGTAAAAGTACGTTGTTCCACTTGATAGGCGGTATTTTGAAGCCGGATCAGGGCATCATTTCGTTGGATGGTAAAAAGATAAATGGCTTTAAGGGCCATATAAGCTATATGCCGCAGCAACCATCCCTTTTACCTTGGAGAACGGTGTTGGATAATGTTTTGCTTGGAAGTGAGCTTGCTGGGATAAGAGACAAAGAAATGGCAAAAGCCCTTTTGTTGAAAGCTGGATTAGAAGAGTATGTGAAGGCATATCCGCATGAATTATCTGGGGGCATGAAGCAAAGGGCCGCTTTCATTCGAAGCATCTTAAGTCAACAGGACTTGATGTGCCTGGACGAACCCTTTTCTGCTCTGGATGAACTGACAAGATTGGAAATGCAAAAATGGCTGTTGTCTGTTTGGGAACAAAATCGGAGATCTGTGCTTTTTGTTACCCACAGCATAGATGAAGCGGTTTTCCTTTCAGATAGAATTTATGTGTTATCAGCAAAACCGGCTGCTGTCATCAAAGAAGTGAAAGTTCCATTTCCAAGGCCAAGAAGTGAGGAACAATTTCTAAGTGATGAATTTTTAAATTTGAAGAGAGAATTATATGCCGCACTAAAGCCAACCCTTTCTTAAGTCAGGAGGAAATTGAAAATGAAGATCATCGACAGCCATATCCATTTGGATAGGTATGATGAAAGTGAACAGAAGCAGATTCTCTCTGATATGGAAAAGGTGCATTTGGAATCATTGGTGACAGTTTCCATGAATTTAACCTCTTCCATAAACAATGACCAGCTTTCACTCAAAGATTCACGAATTAAGCCTGCCTTCGGCTTTCATCCCGAGCAGCCCCTCCCGAGTAAAGAGGAAGTGAACGAATTATTGTATTGGATGCGGGAACATCGTCATAATATGGTTGCTGTAGGTGAGATCGGACTCCCGTATTACTTAAGGCAGGAAAATCCCAATATGGATACGTCAGGTTATGTAGAGATACTGGAAAGGTTGCTGGCTTTTGCTAAAGAGGTTGAAAAGCCGGTTATCCTTCATGCCGTCTATGGCGATGCCCCCATCGTTTGCGACCTTTTGGATAAGCATCAAATCACAAAGGCACACTTTCATTGGTTTAAAGGTGATATCAGGACAGTCGAAAGAATGGCCGAAAAGGGGTACCGCATTTCGATTACACCTGATGTTTGTTATGAGAGGGAAATACAGGAATTGGTTTTTGCATACCCACTTAAGCTGATGATGATTGAAACGGATGGCCCATGGCCGTTTGAAGGGGTTTTCAAAGGGAAATGGACGCACCCGGGCATGATGCATGAAAGTGTTCGTCAAATTGCTTCGATTAAAGGATTGCCAATTGAGGATGTCTATGAAATCCTTTATCAAAATACGAAAGATTTTTACCATATATAAAAGGTACCGGACATATCCGGTACCTTTTTTGTTAGTTCAAAGAAAGGTCCTTTTCACCTTTTCCCAAAAGGAATTATCCTTAAGCTTAACGGTCTTGATGACTTTACCGCTTAACCGGACCTTGACCTTTTCAACATGATTGATGCTTAAGGCTTCATTGTCCATTCCGATGATCGGGTAACTTGGCCCGTTTTGTTCAAGGTGGACGGTCAAAGATCTATCGCCGCTTAGGATGAATGAAGAACCTAGGGTCCGATAGGAATTATTATTGATGGATGCGAACTCGCTCACTTGAAAACAAGGGAGAAGCGGATCCACAACGGCCCCGTTTACCGATTTATTATAGGCGGTGCTTCCGGTCGGGGTCGCAATGATGATTCCGTCGCCGCGAAAAGTTTCAAAATGGAGTTGATCAATGAAAATATCCATGATGAACGTTTTGGTTATGGAAGTCCGGATACTGAGTTCATTGAGGGCATAAAAGGAGGGCTGATCGTCCAACTGGATATCGATGGTTGGATATTTACACACCTCGATTTGCTCTCTTGTCATGGCATCGATCATTTTATCCGTGTCTTCCAAGTGGAAATCGCAATACATATTCAAGTTACCTGTGGTGGAAATGCCTGCATATAAACAATCATCCCTGAACCCGGTTTTACGGGCTGCCTGCAGGAATGTGCCGTCATCACCTATGCTTACGATGATGTTGGCCTTTGTGAAATCTTGGATGACTTCATATGAATGCTGTTTCGCTAAGTCCGATAAGTATTCGATCTTGTTAAGTATTTCTGCATTCGGTGCATGGAAAAAATAAATATTCCTGCGTGTGTTCATCATGTTCCCCCCTAGTATGATTGGTGATGAAAGGGCTTTCTTTTTCCTGTTCAGGTAAATGCAGATCGTGCAAAATGCACTGATTCATTTCCAATTAGAGGATTATTTGCTACAATTTTATATGTCTAGTTTATCATGGAATGAAACATTAATGTATGCAGTTCGTATGATAAGAAGGATACATATATTTAAGGGGGAAAACAGATGAATGGAAAACGTTGGGCGGCACTTGGAATTGCAGCCGTTTTATTTTTTGTCTCTATTGCTGTAGGGACGGCTACAACTCTATTTACAGCGGATACGGAAAATATCATTGATGAATTATTTGCTTCTGAAAGTGCATTTAACGAGGAAGTCATAGAAGGCGATGATTTTTCTAATGTTATTGCAGTATTCGATGTAGAGGGAACGATTCAAGATACAGGAGAAGCTTCATTACTAAGTTCAGCAACATATAATCACCGTGCCTTCATGGATAAGCTGAAGATGGCAGAGGAAAATGATGATATCAAAGGAATCATACTAAGGGTGAATTCTCCTGGCGGCGGTGTCGTAGAAAGTGCTGAGATCTATGATAAGATCCTTGATATTAAAAAAGTGAAAAAACCTGTCTATGTTTCAATGGGATCAATGGCGGCTTCCGGCGGATATTATATTTCTGCGCCAGCCGATAAGATTTACGCCAGCCCAGAAACGATGACGGGTTCACTAGGTGTCATCATGCATGGGTATAATTACGAGAAGCTGGCCAAGAAGTATGGCGTTGAGTTCGAAACCATCAAAAGCGGACCACACAAAGATATTATGAGCCCAACTCGGGAAATGACTGGAGAAGAACGTGAAATACTGCAAAATATGATTAATAATTCTTATGATCAATTTGTAAAAGTCATTGCCGACGGACGAGGTATGACAGAGAATGAAGTACGCAAAATTGCTGATGGTCGCATTTATGATGGGCGTCAGGCTAAAGAAAACCATTTAATAGATGATTTCGGCCATTTGGATGATGTAATTGCCGCGATGAAAACTGATATCGGTAAAAAAGATGCTCAAGTTATCCGCTATACCGATGAGGCAGGTTTCGGTTCATTATTCAGTATGGAAGCGCAAAAAATGTTGGGGAATGATGTGGAAACGGCCGTCTTGACAAAAATCCTTTCCTCTTCAAATTCTCCACGCTTAATGTATTTGTATGCGGAATAGGGGGGCTGAAGGATGACGGAACGAAATGAAAACAATGAACAAACCGCTGCATCCAATGTACTGGCAGATCAAGAGGTTCCCGTTCAGCAGGAATTTACGCCAGCCAAGCAGGCCGTGGATGATGGCGGAGTCAAGAGAGTGCATTTTGCTGGATTTTGGATGAGATTTTGGGCCTATTTAGCTGATTTGTTGGTTATCGGAAGTTTGAATCGGATTTTGATTCATCCCATCTTCAAGTTTTATGAAGGGACAGATGATCTTTGGTTTTCCGCAGAAGGCTTACTAACAGGGATCGTATTCTTCTTATACTTTGTTTTGATGACCAAATTCTTGAACCAAACCCTTGGTAAGATGATTTTTGGACTGAAAGTCGTTACATTGAGGGAAGAGACAAAAACCATTTCTTGGGGTACGATATTGTTCAGGGAGCTGATTGGCCGATATATTTCAAAAGTTACTTGGATTGGCTATCTCCTGGCAGGCTTATTACCGAAGAAACAGGCTTTGCATGATGTCTTTGCAGACACGGGTGTTGTTTTGATCAGAAGATGATATTTTCCATTCATGAATCTGTAAGAGCGTGTTTTTCGCTTTTGCAGGTTTATTTTTTTTTGCATTTGCCGATAATGATAGGCTGAAGGGGTGTGGGTGCATGATGTGGGTTTTGCTGATTATAGGTATCCTCATTTTGGTGCTGCTTATTCTTATTTTCACAAAAGTAAGAGTATACATTGACTACAAACGTGTCCAAACGAATGACAAAATACATATTAAATTATCAGCTTGGTATGGACTTATTCACTATACATTCAAAGTCCCGGTCATTAAAAAGGATGATGACTCGGCAGCTATAGTAGTAAAGGAAGAGCAAGAAATGAAGGGGAAAACCAAAAAAGAAGATATGAAAAAAATCACACCCGAAGATTTGCGTGACGGATTCGCTGACATGAAGGAGTTGCTTCAGCATATGGTCGGATTTCATAGGGTCGTCCGTCAGTTCACAGGGAAAATCCAAGTTAAAAAATTCAGCTGGCATAGTATTGTCGGTACTAAAAACGCTGCACATACCGGTGTTTTAACAGGTGCATGCTGGGCGCTTAAAGGCTCAATCATCGGTTTGCTGACAACCTATTTCAACTTCCGGATCATGCCCGCATATTCCATTACACCTGACTTTCAAAGATGGCAGGCCAATACGTCGATTTCCTGCATATTACAATTTAGAATCGGGCAGGCTATGGTGACTGGAATAAAACTGCTTCGTTATTGGAAAGGCGGAAAACCGCATTTCAGGTCCAGGAAATTAGCGAAGCTATCAGGTGATTCCAATAAACAATCGTTCTAGAGTGGAGGAATTTAAATGTCAGATCATCCGATTCAAGGTTTAATGAAAGAAGCGATGGAAAATCTGAAAGAAATGGTCGATGTGAACACGATCATCGGTGATCCGGTGGAGACTCCGGATGGAAGTGTCATTTTAACCGTATCCAAAGTTGGTTTTGGTTTTGCAGCCGGTGGCAGCGAATTTGTAATGGATGGAAACCATCAAGCACATCAAGGTGATTCCAAGCAGCCTTTTGGCGGCGGTAGCGGCGGTGGGGTTTCCATAACACCAATTGCCTTTTTGATTGTCGGTTCCCACGGGGTGAAAATGATTCATCTTGATGAAGGTACGCATCTTCTCGAAAAAATGATGGATTTAGCTCCTCAAGTCGTCGATAAGATTCAGTCCATGCTATCCAAAAAAGAAAGTAGTAATCAAAGGCAAGGCAGCAGTAGCAGTCAAACAAACGTAAAGAGGTACCAAGAACCTAAACAGGATTTAGATTTCTAACTGCGACTCGGCATCCGCCGAGTTTTCTTTTTGCTGTAATATGCTTACACCACTTAATGCTTGATTTTCCACACATGTGAACCGCCAATTCACTTTTCCTAATTCAATTAATTGCAAAATTCCGGTAAAACAAATATTATTATGCTTGTACATATAGCAGAAAGAGGAGGAATTTTTAATGGCTTCAGTTACATTTAAAAACAACCCGGTCACTTTAGTGGGATCAGAACTAAAAGTTGGGGACAAAGCACCTGATTTTACGGTATTGGCTAATGACTTATCACCGGTTACATTAAGCGACTCCCAAGGTTCTGTCCGCATTATCAGTGTAGTTCCATCTGTCGATACAGGTGTATGTGATGCACAGACACGTAAATTCAATGAAGAAGCGGCAAAATTGGATAATGTAAAAGTTCTGACGATCAGTAACGATCTTCCTTTCGCGCAAAAACGCTGGTGTGCTGCTAGTGGCCTGGACAATGTTCAAGTTCTTTCCGATCACCGTGACCTTTCATTCGGTGAAGCCTATGGTGTCGTCATGCAAGAACTTCGACTATTGGCACGCTCGGTGTTCGTTGTAAACAGCAATGATGAAATCACATATGTAGAATATGTTAGTGAAGGTACCAACCATCCAAATTACGAGGGTGCAATCGAAGCGGCTAAAGCAGCAAAATAAGAGGCGAATTCTTAGAAACCGGACGCAATGTGTCCGGTTTTTTGTTTTAATGTTTAAAAGGAGAATATAGTTCATAGGTTATTAAATTCTAACCAACCAAGTGAAATCACAAAGATAATCCAAAGAACAGTTAATATCCCGTACAGGAAAATAAAAACAAAAAATCCCCACTTTAGAATCTTTTTTAGTATCATCCAAATAACACTTCCCCCTAGTCATCTACACTCGAAATTAACACGTTTACCATTTACTTACCAATTTTTAAAAACTTTTAAAAAACAGTGTCTCGATTCTAAATATACGGAATAGGAAAACAGTACATTAAACAAACGAAGAATGTTAAGCAGGACGTACGACTTGTATCTCTTTCTTCTTACCTATAAAATAAGGACAGAAGCAAACAGGAGGAATTAATAAGTGAAGTCTACCCCAGTTGAACAATTATTTTATGAATTTGATGAAACAGCCCAAATATTGCAAAGTGAATTATCATGTACGTATCTGGATGCCCTAGGTGAAACGGGTGAGAACTTCTTCCAGGGGAAAGTCCTGCAGGAGGAAATCAGTGAAGTATCGAAGAAAAGGTTAGTTAAGCATTATGGAGATTTTTCACCAGAGAAATATGAGAAGGAAGCAATTCGTAAAGCGTACCAGCTTGCTATTTTAAAAGGCATGCAGGAGAGCGTCCAACCGAATCATCATATGACCCCGGATGCAGTCGGCATGTTCGTCAGCTATTTAGTCGGTAAATTCACCAAGGATCAAAAAGAATTGGTCATGCTAGATCCAGCTGTCGGAACGGGGAATTTACTATTTGCGATCTTGAATCAACTTACTGATAAAAGTATCGCATCATATGGTGTCGAGATTGATGAAACCTTGATCAGGCTTGCTTATGCAGGTGCCAACCTGCAAGAACATCCGCTGCAATTTTTCAACCAGGACAGCTTGGAGCCACTTTTCATCGATCCTTCCGATGTTGTGGTCAGTGATTTGCCGATTGGTTATTATCCGAATGATGTGCGTGCAGCTGAATATGAATTGAAAGCAGATAATGGACATTCATATGCACACCATTTGTTTATTGAGCAAAGTGTTAAACATGTGAAGGATGGCGGACACCTTTTCTTCATTGTCCCTAATAACCTGTTCGTCTCGGAGGAAGCGCCGAAACTCAATGATTTCCTGAAGAAGCATACACATATCCAAGGGATGGTGCAACTGCCGCTTTCCATGTTTAAGAGTGAAGCGGCTGCGAAAAGCATCCTGATCCTTCAAAAGAAAAAAGAGGGTATCGAAGCTCCGAAGAAGGCACTGCTCGTACAACTTCCGAAGTTATCGGATTTCGAAGCGACAAGCTCTGTCATGCAGCAGATGGATGATTGGTTCAAAGAGGAAAAGTAGTCAATGAAAGCTGATGCCATAGGCATTGGCTTTCATTTTTTTTTATTCCTAATTTTTGGTTTTTATTTGGTTGTATCCGCTCGCCATGATAAAATTGTACAATACACTGCATGTTTCGTTGAGATGATCATTGGAAGAACTAGCTTAGAGTAAAGGAGCAGGATGGATGTCAAAAATCATGGCTATTAATGCTGGCAGCTCTTCATTGAAGTTTCAACTTTTTGAGATGCCAAGTGAAAACGTAATTACAAAGGGTCTTGTAGAAAGGATTGGCTTGAAAAATTCCACATTCACTTTGAGCGTCGAAGGCAAAAAGGTATCTGAAACGGTGCATATACCCAACTATGAAGTGGCAGTAGGGCTTTTATTGAAAAAGCTGATTTACCATCGCATCATTGAATCCTTTGAAGAGATAGATGGCGTAGGGCATCGGGTTGTGCATGGTGGTGAGGTGTTCAGTGACTCCGTCTTGATTACGGTGGAAGTAATAGAGGAAATCGAAAAGCTTTCCGAGTTGGCACCCCTTCATAATCCCGCCAATATCACGGGAATCAAAGCCTTCAGGCAAATACTTGATGTTCCTGCTGTTGCCGTATTCGATACTGCCTTTCATCAAACGATGGCTGCAGATTCATATTTGTACAGCTTACCCTTTGAATATTATGAAAACTATGGAATAAGGAAATATGGGTTTCATGGTACTTCACATAAATATGTGTCGCAGCGGGCTGCAGCAATGATTGGCCGCCCAATCGAACAGCTTCGCTTGTTATCCTGCCATTTAGGGAATGGTGCAAGCATTACGGCCATAAAGGGCGGTAAATCGATTGATACATCAATGGGATTTACACCATTGGCCGGTGTTACAATGGGGACGCGTTCAGGCAACATCGACCCTGCGCTGATTCCATATATCATGGAGAAGACGGGAAAAACGGCTGATGAAGTGCTGGATGTCCTGAATAAGAAAAGCGGCATTCTAGCCCTTTCCGGGTTTTCCAGCGACCTGCGCGATATACAAGTGGAAGCGGATAAAGGCAATGATCGGGCTGTACTCGCACTTGAAGTTTTTGCAGATCGGATTCACAAGTACATAGGTTCCTATTCGGCTAAAATGGGAGGTGTGGACGGCATCATTTTTACAGCGGGCATCGGTGAAAACAGTCAAGCCATTAGGGGTCGAATCTTGGAGGGACTTGAATTCATGGGGGTATATTGGGATAAGGATCTCAACCGTACCTCGGGTAAGGAAGCCTTCATCAATACACCTTATTCCCCCGTTAAAGTGATGGTCATTCCCACTAATGAAGAAATCATGATTGTCAGGGATACCATGAGATTGGCTTTTAGCGAAAACATGACTTCATGATTTTTTATAAAGATCCCTTATCTATTGGTAAGGGATCTTTTCCATGAAAGCATTGATCCAAATGGTTTCACCCTCAACCGCACCTTCTTGCCCCTCATCATCTTTCTTGAAAAGCCATCCTCTATGGTATACTTAAGGGAGAATCCACCAATTCTGTACATAGGAGGCTTGATGCATGGAATTCACGAATCGGGAAATTAAAATTCGGAATGAAATTAGTGAATGGCAGGAAAATCTTTATCAATATGAGCGAAAAGATTTGTCAGCATTGTATGATAAATGGTTAGAGCAGGGTTTTGACCTGCTTCCAGATAACGTCCAACAACAGTTTTTTGAAAAGCTTGATACTTGGCTTTTTCATTTGCATGCCATGGTTCAGAGCTCACAAATCCAAATAGATGCAAGAGAGCGGATTTTAGCATCTGCGCGCTTGTTTAAGGAAGATATCGAAACGCTGGATGACTTGAATCACTTATCGATCGATCAGTTGAATTACATAGCCAACCAGCATATCGCAAAGCATCGGTTGTATTCATTTGCACAAGGCGGTGTAAGCGGATCTGGTAGCCTGCTCCTGTTAGGGAGTGATATTCCGGCCATGACGGTCATCAATGTCAGGATCGTACAGCTGATTGCGATGTCTTATGGTGTTGAGGTGAATACGCCTTTTGAAATGATGATGGCCCTTAAGGTATTCAATGCAGGAGCGATGCCAAAGAGACTTCAAGGGATGGCCTGGGAAGAATTGATCCGGGAAGTCCAGAACGCGGAAGATGACTATTTTTATTTAGGAATCGAAGAACTTACAAATCCGACCTGGATGGAACAGCCGTTGAAGCAGCTGTTGAAAGCCGTATCCATAACTGTCTTTCGAAAAAAATTGGTTCGGGGCATTCCATTCATCAGCATGGCCATCGGGGCTGGGGCCAATTATCAAATGACCCGGAATGTCAGTGAATTTGCGCAGAAGTTCTATCAATATCGGTATTTACAGATGAAGAAGGCTGAAGAAGAATGAGTGTCAGGGATCATAAAGAAGGTTTCACGGAGGCAATTCGATGCATGGTGATAACCGTTAGTGATACGCGTAATGAAGAAACGGATAAAAGCGGGGCACTGATGGTGGAATTATTGAAATCGAATGGGCATGAAGTGACGGAATATGAAATTGTAAAGGATGAAAGGGAAGCGATTCAAGCTGCGGTCACAGTTGGCAGCCAAAGCAGCAAGGTGGATGTCATATTAACAAACGGTGGCACTGGCATCGCCAATAGGGATGTAACGATCGAGGCGGTTCAAGAATTGATGACAAAGGAAATTCCGGGTTTTGGCGAGATTTTCCGAATGCTCAGCTTTCAAGAGGATATCGGTTCTGCAGCCATTCTATCGAGGGCGATTGCTGGGGTCGTGAACAACAAAGCGGTTTTTTCCACCCCGGGATCAACGGGGGCGGTTCGGCTTGCGATGAATAAATTGATTCTCCCGGAATTGGGACATGTCGTTGGTGAGCTTCGGAAGGATTTATAAGAGGGATGCAAAAAAAGCCACAGTTTTAAACTGTGGCTTTTTTTGCATGGAATAGGCCTTAATTATGCATCTTTTCACTCACGCCTTGATTGGTGCGATACCAAAGCCATAAATCATTGATGATGGAAGCAAGTTCCGCAATTTCGGAATTGAGCTGGCATGATTTGGTGAAATTACTTTCATCGGAGAGCTGAAACTGCTTTCGGTTAATGGTGGATTCCAGTTCCTTGATGCGGTCCGGTATGCTCCCCCGGATATTCTCCCATTGTACGAGTATTTGCTGTTGCTCGCCTTTTGTATATTCATCCCACTCCAGATTCAAATCAGGAATGGGGATGCCAAGCCGTTCATCATAGGTAAATAGTTCTCTCATATTCCCACCACTTTTCGATTTTTCATACTCTTAGTTTACTATATTCTTGCGAAAGCATCCAATGTATGAATTCCCTGAAATTATTAACGGATTATTTAGCTAAATCTTTAAAATACCCCTTGTATTCCGTTTATAAAGATGATAAAGTACTAATCATAGATTGAATAAAAATAACACTGAGTGAATTTTTATTCACACGAAAGGGACGATTAAAATGGGAAAAAATCAAAAAGTTGTTTTAGCATATTCCGGAGGTTTGGATACTTCCGTTGCAATTAAATGGTTACAAGATCAAGGATACGAAGTTGTAGCATGCTGCTTGGATGTCGGTGAAGGGAAAGATTTGGACTTCATTAAAGAAAAAGCAATCACTGTTGGTGCGGTCAGTTCATATGTGATTGATGCGAAAGACGAATTCGCTGATGAATTCGCATTAACGGCTCTTCAGGCACATACATTATATGAAGGGAAATATCCATTGGTTTCAGCTCTATCACGCCCGCTGATCGCTAAGAAATTAGTGGAAGTGGCTGAAGCGGAAAATGCGGTAGCCGTTGCGCACGGTTGTACGGGAAAAGGAAATGACCAAGTGCGTTTCGAAGTATCCATCTCGGCATTGAATCCTGATTTAGAAGTTCTTGCACCTGTTCGTGATTGGAAATGGTCTCGTGAAGAGGAGATTGAATATGCAGCTAAAAATGGCATTCCTGTTCCAATCGGCTTGGCAAGTCCATTCTCGATCGACCAAAACCTTTGGGGAAGAAGTAACGAATGCGGAATCCTGGAAGACCCATGGGCAGCTCCACCAGAAGAGGCTTATGATCTGACAACAAGCCTTGAAAATACGCCAGATACTGCTGACATCATTGAAATTGGTTTTGAACAAGGTGTACCGGTTACATTGAATGACAAAAACTATAAATTGGCTGACTTGATTGTTGAATTGAATCAGATTGCCGGTAAACACGGGGTTGGACGTATCGATCACGTAGAAAATAGATTAGTAGGAATCAAATCCCGTGAAGTATATGAAGCTCCAGGTGCTATGACATTAATTGCTGCACATAAAGAGCTTGAAGATATCACGCTTGTAAAAGAATTGGCTCACTTCAAACCAGTAATCGAGAAGAAAATGACTGAATTGATTTATGAAGGCCTTTGGTTCTCTCCGCTTCAAAAAGCATTGGCCGCTTTCCTTAAAGAAACACAAGTAAATGTAACGGGTACAGTCCGTGTGAAGCTTTTCAAAGGACATGCGATTGTTGAAGGAAGAAAATCCGAGTACTCTCTATATGACGAAAAACTGGCTACTTATACAAAAGCGGACGAATTCGATCATGATGCAGCAGTTGGGTTCATTAAGTTATGGGGACTTCCAACGAAAGTGAACAGCATGGTCAATAACAAGAAGGTGACAGTGTGAGCAGCAAGCTTTGGGGAGGGAGATTCACCAAGTCTGCCGAAGAATGGGTAGATGAGTTTGGAGCTTCCATCTCCTTTGACCAGGAACTTGTCCTTGAAGATATTCAAGGCAGCTTAGCCCATGTAACCATGTTAAAGCAATGCAGCATTTTACCTGAAGAAGATGCGGACCAGATCATTGCAGGACTGAAAAGTTTACAGGAAAAAGCTGAAAAGGGTGAATTGACTTTTAAGGTTGAGATGGAGGATATCCATCTTAACCTGGAAAGTATGCTAATAAGCGAAATTGGTCCAGTGGGCGGAAAGCTTCATACAGGCAGAAGCCGTAATGACCAAGTTGCAACAGATCTTCATCTGTATATGCGGAACCAAACAAAAGTGATCCTGGAACTCATCGATGATCTGCAAAAAGCGATTTTGGGACAGGCCAAAAAAAATGTGGAAACACTAATTCCAGGTTATACACATTTACAGCGGGCACAGCCCATTTCATTTGCCCACCATTTAATGGCTTATTTTTGGATGCTTGAGCGTGATAAGCAGCGTTTCACCGAGAGCTTCAAAAGAATTAATGTTTCTCCATTGGGTGCTGGGGCGCTAGCTGGGACGACTTTCCCGATTGACCGTGCCCTCAGTGCCGAACTATTGGGGTTTGAGGGGATTTATGAAAACAGCCTTGATGCGGTAAGTGATCGTGACTTTGCTATTGAATTCATGAGCAACAGTGCGACGATGATGATGCATTTATCCCGTTTCAGCGAAGAAATCATTCTATGGTCAAGCCAGGAGTTCCAATTCGTTGAATTGGATGATGCGTTTTCAACGGGAAGCAGCATTATGCCGCAAAAGAAAAACCCTGATATGGCAGAATTGATTCGTGGTAAAACAGGAAGGGTTTATGGGAATTTAACGGGGTTATTGACTGTATTGAAAGGATTGCCGCTTGCTTATAATAAAGATATGCAAGAAGATAAAGAAGGCGTTTTCGATACGGTCAAGACCATTGTTGGTTCACTTAAAATATTTGCTGGCATGATTTCAACAATGAAAGTGAAAACGGACGTCATGGAAAAAGCAACAAGAAATGACTTCTCGAATGCGACGGAATTAGCTGATTACCTAGCTTCAAAGGGAATGCCTTTCCGTAAGGCACACGAGGTGGTCGGGAAACTTGTATTGTTCTGTGTCCAGAATGGCTGCTATTTAGTAGACCTAAGCATTGAACAATTCCAGGAAGCCTCCGATTTGTTTGGACATGATATTTACGATGCATTAAATCCTTACGAAGCCGTTAAACGCCGTAACAGTGCGGGCGGTACAGGTTTTGCCCAAGTGTTGCTGGCGATTGAAAAAGCGGAAAAACTGGTAAGTGAATAACAGTGAAAAAGCTCGTTCACCAATTTGGCGAACGAGCTTTTTTATGATCATCTTTTATCACTATTCGTACGGACGACAATTACATCACAGTTTGAATGGCGAACGATACCTTCCGACACGCTGCCGATCAGGAAACGTTCGACGGCATTAAGGCCAGTTGCACCGCACACAATTAAATCGATTGAATGTTTTTTTGCAATATCCCTTGGAATTTGAACTTTAGGAGAACCATATGCCACTTCTGTTTGGACTTTTGCAATCCCGGATGCAATGGCTTCCATTTTATACTTTTCCAATAGCTCATTGGCAAAGGTTTCAGAGTGTTCACGGATAGTCATATCATATGCTTCGATAGTAGGGAAATTCCTTGTGTCAACGATATGTGCGAGACATAGGGTCGCGTCACTGAGTTTTGCTAAATAGATAGCCTTTTTTAAAGCCCACTCTGCTTCTTCCGAACCGTCCACTGCTACTAGAATATTTTTATAATCTATACTATTCAAGTGAATCTCCTCCTTCTATTTCATTCCTATTATACTATTATTTACCTGATTGTCTTATTTCAATTGTAACAAATTAGCGAATGTTTTAGCCAGTGCCCAAGAAATCGCAACATGAAACAATATGGGTTCTAGAAAAGTTGAACTTGTTATTGCGAATAAGAAGCTTTGCTTTAACCAAACCCCTTATGTCTTTTATTTACTTGATTTGTTTTATTTATGGTAAGGCCGGGCGTGAGAGAGGAGTTTTTTCTTTGAGTGTTTCAAGAATATTAAACTATGCATTATATTTATACGTACTTTTGTATGCCTTGATCTATTTCATTTCAAGCCTTGACTTTCTTCTTCTGCTTTATTGTGTGGTCATTTTAGGGGTAAATGAATATGAATCAAGGTTCACCACCGAAAGATGGTTAAATGATGATGAAGGAAGAGTATATCTGGTTGATGACTTATTGAATGATCATGAATTGATAGGAAAGACAAAAGAAGAAGTGATTACGCTTTTAGGTTCTCCAGCAGAAACGGAATATTTCAAAGAGGAAGATAATGTTGTTTATTACCTTGGTGCCGAGAGGGGAATAATAAGTATAGATAGTGAATGGCTTGTCATTTGGTTTGACGGCAATGAACAAGCTGTTAAGTTTGAACTGCGGACCGATTAGTTGAAATGAAATTCGATTAATAGTTACCCCCGCCTTAAATGAGGACGGGGGTATCCGGGTTTCGTTACATTAAACGGTCAATGCATGATCATTTTATGATTTGCAGGCTCTTCGGATATTTGGTCAAAACCTCACAGCCGGTATCGGTGATTAATAGATCATCTTCAATCCTGACGCCTGCAACATTTGGAACATATATACCCGGTTCGATGGTATAAACCATTCCGGATTGAAGTTCAAGGGTATTCGTTTCGGTCAAGGATGGGTATTCATGGACGCTGATCCCAAGTCCGTGGCCGAGCCTGTGCGGGAAGAATTCACCGTATCCTTTATTCCTGATGATGTTTCTTGCAATCAGGTCAATCTCGGAACAGGATACACCCGGTTTACTGGCTGTAACGGCAGCTTCTTGTGCATTAAGTACCGTTTCATATATCTCTGCCTGTTTATCATTGATATCTCCGTAAGCAACCGTTCTAGTGATGTCAGAGCAGTACCCTTCATGAACGACCCCAAGGTCAAAGAGGACAAGATCGCCACGCTGAACCTTCGTATTCCCAGGTGTGCCATGTGGGGAAGCGCCATTTTTACCGGTCAGGACCATTGTGGAGAATGACATTTGGCTAACTCCGGCCTTTTTCAGTTCGAATTCTATCGCTGCAAGGATTTCCATTTCCGTTTTACCTTCATGAATTTCGCTGACACCCACTTCGATCGCAAAGTCGGCAAGGCGGCATGCTTCACGGATTTTGACTATTTCCTCTTCCGACTTGATCATTCGCATCCTTTGGAGTTTTTCTTCTGCTGAAACGAGCGTTGGTGCTCCGAAGTGATGTTGGACCTTTTCATAGCGCTCTACATTCATATGCTCTTTTTCAATGGCCATTTTATTTATGGTTAACCCGCGATTCACCACTGCTTGCTTAACTTTTTCCCATGGATTTTCAATGTCGGTATAACCAATGATATCCCCAGTCCATCCAGCATGTTTAGCATCCGGAACTTCCATCTGCGGGCAGACAAGGAATGGGTCGGCATTTGCAAAAATGGCAAGTGCAAGCAGTCTTTCATGAGGATCACTAAAGAACCCGCTTAAATAGAAGATGCTTTCTGTGGATGTAAGTAATGCGGCTTCAACCTCATTGGCCTGAAGCCAATTTTGTAGTTCTGTCAAACGTTCATTCATGACGATACCTCCATTTATAAGATATAATTACCTTAGCAATATTTAAAAGTATAGTAAATGGGTAAGGCCTAATAAGGCTATTTAAAAATTAGTGGTATGGGAAGGGAGCATCAGAAATGAAAGTATCTTTTCATGGACATGCAGTTGTAAAAGTCGAAACGAATGGTCAAACGATTTTATTCGATCCGTTCATCAATGGAAATGAATTGACCGATTTGAAGGTAGAAGATGTGAAACCGGATGTGATCATCTTGACACATGGTCATAATGACCACGTTGGTGACACGGTCGAATTGGCCAAAAGGCATGATGCACTTGTCATCGGCATTGCAGAAATTGCCGACTATCTTGGTGCTCAAGGGGTTAGGACTCACGGCATGAGCATCGGCGGAGCTTTCGAATTCGAATTTGGAAAAGTGAAACTGACGCCTGCTTTCCATGGAACGGGATTCAATAACGGAGATGGGCAAATCATTTATTTAGGAATGCCTGCTGGCGTATTACTTATGATAGAAGGGAAAACGATCTATCATGCAGGGGATACAGCGGTATATTCCGATATGAAACTGATCGGGGAGCGACATCCGATTGACTTGGCATTTTTGCCAATCGGCGACAATTACACCATGGGGCCGGAAGATGCCGCACTTGCAGCGAAATTCCTTCAAGCCAAACAGGTCGTGCCGATTCATTACAATACTTTCCCTGTCATCAAACAGGATCCTAACAAATTCATTGACCTGCTTGAAGAGGGGAATGGACTGATCATGGAAGCCGGGGATGAAATTGAATTATAAAAGGAGCGGGAGCCACATGGCCTCCCGTTTTTGTTTGGGTCGTTCGGGAAGTATCAGGAGCGGATGGAGGATTGAAATGAAAGGAAATCCTTGTAGCATTGCCTTTTACGAATCTGGATTTTTATAGAGGTGTCGTAAAGTAAATCTCGTTCATTCAGCCAAGTCTTTTTTCCTTTCACAGGCATAAAATGAATAGATGGTAAAAAGGGGGGATTGGATGAAACAGAGGTTATTACTATGTTTGCTTTTATGCGGTGTGATGCTGTATTATGCCGTGCCGCGCTTGTCGTTGGAAAGTGGCGGTTTGGAGAGCCTATTTGCCGGAACCTGGTTGTTGTTTGCCTTGTTGGCGGTAGCGGGGAACTTGACGGGAATACTATATTCTCCTAAAAAACAAAAGGTAAAACGCCAGCTGGAATACAAAAGGTTGCGCCAATACTAGTAGTTGTTTGATAAACTAGGCTCTTTGACCTTATAATGGAGAATAGGAATACCGTGAAAAGGGTGAAGCGCTTGGCTACAAAGCATGAACAAATATTAAAACATATCGATGGGCTCCCTGTTGGTGAAAAGATTTCCGTCCGTCAAATTGCGAAAGCATTGAATGTTAGTGAAGGTACGGCATATCGGGCAATTAAAGAGGCGGAGAACCAGGGCTACGTGAGTTCGATTGAGCGGGTAGGCACGATCCGTATCGAGAAAAAGAAAAAAGAGAATATTGAAAAGCTCACTTTTGCCGAGGTAGTTAATATTGTGGACGGACAAGTTCTGGGTGGAAAAACGGGACTTCATAAGACATTAAATAAATTCGTCATCGGGGCGATGAAGCTGGATGCCATGATGAGATATACAGGTGCAGGAAATCTGCTGATCGTCGGGAACCGTACCCAGGCCCATGAGCACGCGTTAAATGCGGGTGCAGCGGTGCTGATCACCGGGGGATTCGATACGGAAGAGCCCGTTAAAAGGTTGGCCGATGAATTGGAGATGCCAGTCATTTCTACAAGTTACGATACCTTTACCGTTGCAACGATGATCAATCGGGCAATCTATGACCAATTGATCAAAAAGGAAATATTGCTGGTGGAGGATATTTTGACGCCCGTACAGGAAACGACCTTTTTAACGGTTGGTGACCGGGTTCAGACTTGGCATGAACTGAATCAGGAATCAGGGCATAGCCGTTTCCCTGTTGTCGATTACAATATGAAGGTTCAAGGAATGGTCACATCAAAAGATATCATGGGTCAGGAAGAGTTGACGCTCATTGATAAGGTGATGACGAAAAACCCGATGACCGTAGGCGATAAAATGAGTGTAGCATCTTCTGCACATATGATGGTTTGGGAAGGCATTGAGTTAATCCCGGTCGTGAATGACAGTCATATCCTGAAGGGAATCGTGAGCAGGCAGGATGTACTGAAGGCACTGCAAATGAGTCAAAGGCAGCCACAGGTCGGCGAAACGATCGACGATACGATCACAAGTCAGCTTGTGATGACTTCGAATCGCGGCAAGGGTGAGGAAGTGTATAACTATGGCGTCACTCCGCAGATGACCAATTATCTTGGGACCATTTCAAGCGGTGTGTTCACGACATTGGTTACGGATTCAGCAAACCGGGCACTTCGAAGCTATAAGCGCGGTGACTTGGTCGTGGAAAATATGACGATTTATTTCATCAAGCCAGTTCAGATCGACAGCACGCTTGAAATCCATCCGCGTGTCCTTGATGTAGGACGTAAATTCGGAAAAGTGGATGTCGAGGTGTTTAACCAAGGCAAACTTGTCGGTAAGGCGATGTTAACCTGCCAATTGCTTGATCGATCATGATAAATAAATCAAAAAGGATAATCGATATTCGATTATCCTTTTTGATTTACGGCTTCTTCAATTGCATGCGGCAGGTAAAATCTATACATTTTATAGCCTCCCCAAACGCTGAATAGGCCAACGGAAATGAAAACGGCAGAAATGATATAAGTGGTGGTTGTGTGGAATAGAAAAAGCTGATTGATTCCGAATAGTGCGACAAACGCACCAAGGGCAATGGAAGACTTCCCTGAAATCCACTTTTTTTCCATCGGCATTTTGGTTCGGACCGATTTGATCTTATAAAACAAATAGACCCCTAGTGAAAGAACGATCAAGGTTACAAGAATAGGCATCGTTTAAAATTCCCCCAATTTAACATATGTACCTTTTTATTGTAGCGGGAAATGAAAGAGAATGCCACAGTAAACCAAGATGACACTTCCTATTTCCCCAATTTTTTGATTAAATGAAATATATAAAATCTTTATTAGGTTCGATAATACATAGTTTGAGGGGAGATCAATATGAAGGCTGAAATTTTAGCAGATATAAAGCGTTATGATACTATCATTCTCCATCGCCATGTCCGTCCAGATCCGGATGCTTATGGTTCACAGGGGGGATTGGCGGAAATCCTGAAGGCATCTTTCCCTGAAAAGCGGATTTATACGGTTGGGAAAGAAGAACCGTCACTGAATTATTTAAGAAGGCTCGATGTGATTTCTGATGAAACATATCAAGGTGCTTTGGTCATCGTTTGTGATACCGCCAATACCGACCGGATTTGTGATTCAAGGTATATGACGGGGGATAAACTGATTAAGATTGACCATCATCCTAATGAAGATCCATATGGGGATATGCGCTGGGTCGATACATCAGCAAGTTCTGCAAGTGAAATGATTTATGAATTTTACCAATTCGGTAAAGAAAAAGGCTTGAAGATGAGTGATGAAGCGGCACGCCTTCTATATGCAGGCATCGTTGGCGATACAGGTCGTTTCCTATTCCAAAGCACGACTGAAAAGACATTTGCCTATGCCAGTGAATTGATTCACTATTCGTTCTCCCGTCCGCAATTATATCAGGAGATGTATGATGTCAATGAAAGCATTGTCAGGTTGAATGGCTATGTTCTGCAGCATTTTGAGATCCTTCCATATGGCACGGGGAAAATGATCATCACAAAGGATATACTTGAAACATTCCATGCTTCGGCATCGGAGGCCTCTCAGCTCGTTTCCTCGCTAGGTTCGATTAAAAATGTTAAGACATGGGTCTTTTTCATTGAAGAGGATAAAGAAATTCGAGTCCGTTTCCGTTCCAAAGGTCCAATCATCAATACGATTGCCCGTAAATATAACGGCGGAGGCCATCCGTTTGCAGCAGGGGCTTCGATCCATTCTTGGGATGAAGTGGATAATATCCTTGCCGATTTGGAAGAGTTGAATAAAGCGAATTAGAAAACGATTTTTGGATTGAAATGACATGAAGACCAAATCAAAGTGATTTGGTCTTTTAGCTTTGCGGATATAATAAGGACTTTGTCGGAAAGCGGTTTTATCAAGAGCTCCTCTTTACTTTGATTTCAATGTTCATTTTCGTATAAAACATGATTTCCACGACTTCAAGGTCATAACGCTTTTTATTGATGGTCACGATTTTATTTTCGATTGATTTTTTCAAGAGCATCTTTCCATTATATACACTGACGACATCTTTGGCGAGAAGGGAGGAAAGGTCGTCCTCTATCACATCCTCCGCTTCCGCGACACTCAGCTGATCGAGACTGTATGTTTTTCCATTCGTAATCGTCACTTCGACCTCTTGAATCGTTAAGATCTCTTCGTTTTGCTGATTCAATTTTTTATAATCCTGCTCCCAGATCCCGATTTTTTCGTTCAAATCCTTGACTTCTTCTCTTTGGTCATGAATGATCCGTATTTGTGTTTCTTGCTGGACCCCATACATATAAAAGAAAATCACCCAGCTGATCAATCCGCCAAGTGCGGCCCCGGCAAAAAAACGCTGCCAGGTGGGTGCCCGGTGATAGGGAGGAATCCTCATGATGATATATGCTCCTGAGTGAACCAGTTGATGATAAGTGCTCCTGTCTGTGCTCCCCCAAGTGCAGATAGAATCAATAGGATCTGCTTGACTATATCCTTCGTTTCTCCGTGGAAAATGCCGCGCTCGAAATTATAGACCATATCAAAAGTACCCCCGATGGCAGCGACAATCGCCCATATACGCAGGCTGTCCGATAGCCGGAACACAGTCGTCATCGGAGCTTGTCCAGTAAAAAAAGCGGCGAGGCCCCCGATTAACGAGCCTCCAAGCAATACGCCAAGCGATATGAAAAAGCTGTTGATAAAGGCCGGAAAAAAGGCTTCATTCATATATCATCATCCTTTTTTGCTTGATATTCTTCTATTCTATTTATATGGGAAGTGCAGAGGTATTATGATAGTCGGCGAAAATCAGGGTGATAAATTGGATTGGTAATGAGAACATATTTTCTTTTTTTGAAATAAACACTATAATGAAAAGAAACATGCCTTACAAAGGTGGGAGAAAAAACGTGTATACTCATCTCCATATTCAGAGCGGATACAGCCTGCTGACAAGTACGGTGAAGATCACTGATCTTGTGGCCAAAGCGAAAGCGGATGGCTGTACAAGTCTTGCCTTAACCGATCGAAATGTTATGTACGGTTCGGTCTATTTTTATAAAGAATGTAAGAAACAGGGAATAAAGCCGATTGTCGGCCTTCTTGCAGATGTCCTCGATGAACAGGAATCGGCACATGGCCTTCTTTTATTGGCAAAAAATCTGCAAGGCTATCAAAACCTGCTTAAAATAAGCAGTGCCATAAAAACGAAATCCCCGTCAGGCATTCCAATGAACTGGCTTAAAGCCTACTCCGGGGGCTTGATAGCAATAACACCGGGTGCAGAGGGGCACATAGAAACGCTATTAAGAGAAAAAAATACTGAAGAAGCCAAACAGGCTGCAGGTCGATTTCTGCAAATTTTTGGTCATGATAACTTTTTTGTATCCATACAGAGACTTTCGATTGCGGACGAAGAGAAAGGTATCGAAGCCTTAAGTCAGTTGGCGAGAGAATTAGGGATAAAGATCGTTGCGACGAATCCGGTTTATTTTTTGAACGAAAGCGATGCACTCGCTCAGGAAGTCCTTCTGGCAATTGGAAATGGTGACAAGCTGTCGGATGAGACGCATACGGTTCTTGAATCCAATCAATTTTATTTGAAAAGCAGGGCTCAGATGGCAGAACTATTCCATGACAGGCCGGATGCACTCGAAAATTCACTACATATTGCCGCGCAATG
Source organism: Peribacillus sp. CSMR9 (assembly GCF_033141925.1). Lineage (NCBI taxonomy): Bacteria > Bacillati > Bacillota > Bacilli > Caryophanales > Bacillaceae > Peribacillus > Peribacillus sp. CSMR9. Next base: position 199,357 of record NZ_JAOPHO010000002.1, on the reverse strand, counting down.
CAATCTTGAAATTCCGTTTCATCGTTCACTGCTGCCTAAGTACCCCACTGAAGATGGAGTCACAGCCGAGGAAATGCTCGAAGTTGTCTGTTTCCAAGGGTTGCGGAAAAGATTGCCTGAGCCATCCATTCAATATGAAGAACGCCTTCGGTATGAATTGGATATAATTACCGATATGAAATTCAGTGATTACTTTTTAATCGTTTGGGATTTCATGAAATTCGCTAAGGATCACCAAATCCTGACTGGTCCTGGAAGGGGATCGGCCGCCGGATCGATGGTCGCTTATGTGCTGTCGATAACGGATGTCGATCCAATCGAACATTCCTTGCTGTTCGAGCGTTTCCTGAATCCTGAACGTGTCTCGATGCCGGATATCGATATTGATTTTCCGGATAACCGCCGTGAAGAAGTGATTGCCTATGTCGCGAAGAAATATGGGGAACTTCATGTAGCACAAATCATTACATTCGGAACATTAGCTGCCAAGGCTGCTTTAAGGGACACAGGACGTGTTTTCGGCTTGAATTCAAAGGAACAGGAAGCGGTATCGAAAATGATTCCAGGCCGTCTGGGCATCACGCTTCCTGAAGCTTTCAAGGAATCGAAAAGGCTGAGGGAATTCGTTAATGAGAGTGAGATGAATCAAAAACTTTTTCAAACGGCGTTATTGCTTGAAGGGCTGCCTCGCCATGCTTCGACACATGCGGCAGGCGTCGTCATCAGCGACCAGGCACTGACCGAGCATATCCCGATTCAGGGAGGGCATGACGGCATCCATCTTACTCAATATCCAATGGACCTTCTTGAAGAACTGGGACTTCTTAAAATGGATTTTCTTGGGCTTCGCAATTTAACGCTCATCGAAAATATTTTAAAGAACATCCACAAGGGAACGGGGAAAAAACTGGACCTGTCGCATATCCCGATGGATGACCCCGAGACGTTAGCCCTTTTAGGGAGAGGTGAAACAACTGGTGTGTTTCAATTTGAATCGGATGGCATCCGAAAGGTTTTGATCAAGCTGAAACCGAACCGATTCGAGGATATTGTCGCGGTCAATGCCCTCTATCGTCCAGGTCCAATGGAAAACATACCGCTGTTCATCGAGCGAAAACATGGACTGGCTCCCATTGAGTACCTGCACCAAGATTTGAAGGATATCCTTGAGCCTACATACGGAGTCATTGTTTATCAAGAACAGATTATGCAAATTGCCTCTCGCCTCGCCGGATTTTCACTTGGGGAAGCTGACCTGCTCCGTCGTGCCGTTTCGAAGAAGAAAAAGGATGTGCTGGATCAGGAGCGGCAGCATTTTGTGAGCGGCTCTTTGAAACAAGGATATTCCGAAAAAACGGCAGATGAGATTTATTCCTTGATCGTCCGCTTCGCTAATTACGGATTCAACCGTAGCCATGCGGTTGCTTATAGTGTCATTGCTTATCAGCTGGGGTACTTGAAAACCCACCATCCGGAATATTTCATGGCAGCACTCATGACATCGGTAGTGGGGAATGATGAAAAGATTGCCCAATATATCCGTGAGGCAAAAAAGAAAGGGATGACGGTTCTGCCTCCTTCGATTAACCGGAGCGGATACCCGTTTTTACCGGAAAAGGAAGGGATCCGCTATAGCCTTGGAGCCATAAAAGGAATAGGCGGTACGGTTTTAAAAGAAATCTTTGCTGCAAGACGACAAAAGACGTTCGCTGATTTATTCGATTTCTGTTTGCGCGTTTCGGGGAAAATCGTAAATCGAAAAGTGTTGGAGGCGCTTGTGCATTCAGGTGCTTTTGATGAATTCGGTGAAGACCGGGCAACATTATTGGCGAGTTTGGACATAGCGATCAGCCATACGGAATTGGTAAATCCAGATGATGATCTATTCGATATGTTTTCGGATGGCGAGTTTTCACTCAAACCGAAATACAACCGGGTCGAGCCCATTCCTATCGAGCACAAACTCTCATTGGAGAAAAGCGCATTGGGGCTATATCTATCGAATCATCCCGTGACCAGCTACAGGGAACTATTTCAGTACTTCGGCTGTTTGACCATAGACGAGGCTACCAATAAAAAGGAATCAAAAGTCTTACTTGGCGCATATATTACGTCGGTTAAAACCATAAGGACAAAAAAGGGCGATGTTATGGCCTTTTTGAGCGTCAGTGATGAAGAGGGGGACATTGAGGCGGTCGTTTTTCCCAATGTATATAAAAACCACTCTGCCGACTTGAATCATGGACAACTCGTTATGCTGCAGGGGACATTGGAAGAACGGGATGGAAAAACCCAGCTCCTGATCAGGAACGTATATCCGCTTGAAAAAGTGAAAAGGATGAAAGAGGAACAAAACGGAACGGTTTTCCTGAAAATTGAGGCTGGCAAGCAAACGAAGGACACACTGCAAAAAATAAAAAAAATTTTAATGCAGCATAGCGGCGAAACAAAGGTCATGCTTTTTTACGAGAGGGAAAACCGCTATGTACAGCTATCTTATTGGGATTGGGTCAATCCTACAGATAGTCTGATGCAGGCATTATTTGGTTTAGTCGGAAAAGGTAATGTGGTTTATAAGCGAGAATAACTGTTTTACAACTTAAGCAGTTATGTTATATTGAAAACAGGCCGCTGTGGTCTGACCACTAGATTTCAGCATATAAGATATGGGTTACCCAATATGTTTTAGGAGTGAAAATATGTCATTAAGAGAAGAAGCTTTACATATGCATCGCATGAATCAAGGGAAATTAGAAACAGTTTCAAAAGTACCGGTTAGGAATGCAGAAGATTTAAGTCTTGCTTATTCTCCTGGTGTCGCAGAACCATGTAAAGAAATATACGATAAGCCAGAAACCGTTTATGACTATACAATGAAAGGGAACACTGTTGCTGTCATTTCTGATGGAACGGCTGTGTTGGGACTTGGAAACATCGGCCCTGAAGCTGCTTTGCCGGTTATGGAAGGAAAAGCCGTTTTATTTAAAAGTTTCGCTGGAGTGGACTCTTTTCCAATCTGTTTAAAAACGACGGATGTGGATAAAATTGTAGAGACAGTTAAATTACTCGAACCGACATTCGGAGGAGTTAACTTAGAGGACATTGCCGCACCAAATTGTTTTGAAATTGAAGAACGACTTAAGAAAGAAATGAATATCCCTGTTTTTCATGATGATCAGCACGGTACGGCCATTGTAACTGTTGCAGGTCTTGTAAATGCCTTACGACTTGTGAATAAATCAATCTCAGAAATTAAAGTGGTAGCGAATGGAGCCGGGGCTGCGGGTATTGCTATCATTAAATTACTTTATAGCTACGGAGTTCGTGACATTATTATGTGTGACACGAAGGGTGCCATTTATGAGGGCCGTTCGTCAGGCATGAATGATATAAAAGAGCAAGTGGCGAAAGTGACCAATCGCAATAAGATTTCAGGACCTTTGGAAGCGGTCATTCAAAACGCTGATGTATTTGTAGGCGTTTCTGCCGCAGGTGCGTTAACCAAAGAAATGGTTTCATTAATGAATAAGGATGCGATCATTTTCGCGATGGCTAATCCAAATCCGGAAATCATGCCGGAGGATGCGAAAGCAGCGGGTGCCAAGGTTGTTGGAACGGGCCGTTCGGATTTCCCGAATCAGGTCAATAATGTCCTTGCATTCCCGGGAATTTTCCGTGGGGCATTGGATGTACGTGCGACTCATATCAATGAAAAAATGAAGGTTGCTGCTGTAGAGGCCATTGCCGGTTTAATTGAGGAACATGAGTTGAACGAAGACTACGTTATCCCTGCTCCTTTTGATGAGAGGGTAGCGCCTGCCGTTGCGGCTGCTGTTGCCAAGGCAGCGATGGAAACGGGAGTGGCTAGAATTAATATGGATCCCGAGGAAATTAAAGAAAAAACAAGGAAATTAGCGATCATTGGAAAAAGTGAGGAATAATTAATTTGGCAGGTCGGACTTCTTCATCCAAAATTTATCTCGATGTCGTTGAGAGCCTACGTAGCATGATTGAAGCGGAAAGCCTCCTGCCGGGAGATAAAATCCCATCAGAACGGGAGTTATCGGATCGTTTTAATGTTGGCCGTTCCTCTGTACGGGAAGCATTGCGTGCCTTAGAGCTATTAGGATTAATAGAAACAAGGCGTGGTGAAGGAACGTTTATCAGGGATTTCCAGGAGCATAAGCTAGTCGAGCTTCTGGGAACCTTTTTTTTGCAAGATAAAAAAGTACAAGAAGATTTGGCTGAGACGAAAAGGCTGATTGAAATTGACTGTTTACGGATTGTCGCCTTTTTCGCTACAGCTGAGGATATCAAACGATTAATGGTCTGGGTCAAGACGGATGAGTTTCATGATGATGATTTCTTCTTAAGAATTGCCATATTGAATCGCAATCGATTGATGGAACGAATTTGGCGCATTGTCAACAGCTATGCTAGAACATCAGAGATGGTACAGGGTAATGTGAAAAAAGAAGATTATCTGGCACTTCTTACATATTTACTCGAACGGGATGAAGAAAAAGCCATCGAAACGTATCTTATTAGAATTAGAAATATGTCGAAGGACGAGTGACACCTTTTTACACGATACTACTTTAATTTCTGATATAGTTTGTACCAAGTATCAAATAATAGATAATTGGTGGTAAAGGGAGGATTAAGCTTGCTTAAAGAGCTATTTGCGAAGTCTAAGAAGAAATATGCAACGGTTCCTTTAGATCGGGAGAAACAAGATGTACCAGAAGGAATTATGACAAAATGCCCCGGCTGTAAAAAAATCATGTATACAAAAGAATTAGTGAAAAACAATAAAGTCTGTCTGCATTGCGGGTTCCATCATTCGATGTCTTCCCATGAGCGTATCGAATGTTTATTCGACGCCGGCAGTTTTAATGAATTTGATAAAGAAATGATTTCAGTTAACCCACTTGGATTTCCGGATTACTTGGATAAATTGGAAAAGGACAAAAAGAAGGCCAAGATTAATGAGGCCGTTGTTACAGGAGTAGGGAGCATCAATGGGTACCAAGTATCAACAGCCATCATGGATTCCAATTTCCGGATGGGAAGCATGGGCTCCGTTGTTGGTGAAAAAATCACCCGTGCCATTGAACGTGCAGGTGAATTGAAGATTCCGTTTATCATTTTTACGGCATCAGGCGGCGCTCGGATGCAGGAGGGTGTTTTAAGCTTGATGCAGATGGCAAAGACGAGTGCTGCACTCAAGATGTTCAGCAATGAAGGCGGGCTGATCATATCAATGATGACCCATCCTACCACAGGTGGGGTTTCGGCAAGTTTCGCGTCACTTGGTGATATTAATCTAGCCGAACCTGGAGCACTTATTGGTTTTGCGGGACGAAGAATCATTGAACAGACGATTCATGAAGAGCTTCCAGAAGACTTCCAAACATCTGAATTCTTGATGAAGCACGGCCAATTGGATGCGGTTGTCAAACGTACGGAAATGAAAGAAACTTTGACGACGATCCTTAAAATTCATGCCCCGGGTGGTGAATGGTTATGATTTACGAATTAGAGTTCGAGCGTCCCGTTACGGACCTGAGAAATAAGATTAAAGAGCTAAAGGCGATTACGAAGGATGCTGACGTAGACCTTACAGTAGAAATCGAAACGTTGGAAAAGCGTCTAGAGAAGCTGGAAGTGGATATTTATAACAATTTAAAACCGTGGGATCGCGTTCAGATTGCCCGTCATCCAGCCCGTCCGACGACGCTTGATTACATTCCGAGATTATTCAATGACTTCATAGAGTTTCATGGAGATCGTTATTATGGGGATGATGAAGCGATTGTGGCTGGAATCGCAGAGTTTGATGGACTTGCCGTGACTGTCATTGGACATCAAAGAGGTAAGGATACGAAGGAAAACATCCGCCGTAACTTTGGCATGCCCCATCCGGAAGGCTATCGAAAAGCTTTGCGTCTGATGAAACAGGCGGAAAAATTCAATCGTCCGATTATTTGTTTCATTGATACGAAGGGAGCTTTCCCGGGCAAAGCTGCTGAAGAGCGCGGACAAAGTGAAGCCATTGCGAAAAACCTTTTTGAAATGGCAGGGCTTAAGGTGCCGGTCATCAGCATTGTCATTGGTGAAGGTGGAAGCGGCGGTGCATTGGCACTTGGTGTAGGAGACCGAATTTTCATGCTTGAGAATTCAACATATTCGGTAATTTCTCCTGAAGGGGCTGCGGCATTGCTGTGGAAGGATGCTTCTCAGGCTAAGAGGGCTGCGGAATCGATGCAAATCACTGCCCCCGACTTAAACCGTTTAGGAGTCATCGATGAGATCATTCCTGAAGTGAGAGGCGGCGCCCACCGGGATGCAAATTTACAGGCAGAAGCCATCAAGGAAACCCTGAAACGTTCATTCAATGAACTTCTGCCATTGAATAGTGATGACCTTATTAACCAGCGTTACATGAAATTCAAGAAAATCGGTGAGTATGAATTTGAAAAACAATCTGAGGGGAAACCTAAGGAAGTTGAACAGCATTCATAATACATTTTGCAAAAAGGAAAAACGTGCTGCCAAGGGCAACACGTTTTTTCAGCCTTTAATGGTGTGCATATGTATTCATTACCGAAACCTGTAAAGAATATGGTTTGTGTATAGTATGTAAACTTTTACACCATTTTACTTCAATTTCTGTAGAGAATCGGTTAGGCTTATTACATCAGGTGAGCATAAGTGTAACAGATACTGCTTATTGAAGCTTGAAAAAGGGTACAATGATATAATGAGCTTAAAATTGATTAGTGCTGTAGAGAGGTGACATTTATGAAAAGAATTGGTGTATTGACTAGTGGAGGAGATTCTCCAGGCATGAATGCGGCAGTCCGTGCGGTTGTCCGTAAAGCAATTTTTCATGAAATGGAGGTCTTCGGGATTTATTATGGATATCAGGGCCTTATAAATGGGAATATAAGGAAACTTGAGCTTGGGTCGGTCGGGGATATCATTCATCGAGGCGGCACAATGTTACATACGGCTCGCTGTCCGGAATTTAAGACAGAGGAAGGCCAGCTGAAAGCGATTGAACAACTGAATAAACTTGGCATCGAGGGCATTGTCATAATAGGTGGCGATGGTTCTTACCGCGGAGCGAAAGCTTTGACTGAAAGGGGCTTCCCTTGTATCGGAGTTCCTGGAACGATTGATAATGACATACCGGGTACGGACTTTACGATTGGTTTCGATACAGCCCTGAATACAGTAATCGACGCTATCGATAAGATTCGGGATACGGCAACTTCTCATGAAAGGACTTATGTGGTTGAAGTAATGGGAAGAAATGCCGGCGATATCGCGCTTTGGGCCGGCCTGGCTGGCGGAGCGGAAACGATCCTTTGTCCTGAATGCGAATATGATATGGAAGATCTGATTGGGAAGCTGAACCGCGGACATGACCGTGGGAAAAAGCATAGTATCATCATTGTAGCTGAAGGTGTTGGAAGTGCCGTTGATATTTCGAGGAAAATTGAGGCGAAAGCAGGATTTGAAACCCGTGTAACGGTTCTCGGCCATGTCCAGCGCGGAGGTTCTCCTTCGGCAAATGACCGTGTATTGGCAAGCCGGCTTGGAGCCAAAGCTGTTGAATTGCTTCTTGAAGGCAAAGGGGGCAGGGCTGTTGGAATAGAACAAAATCGACTAGTTGATTATGATATCATCGAAGCCCTTGCTAAACCGCATACAATTGACAAGAAAATGTATGATTTATCCTCTGAGTTATCCATTTAAATCAGTATTGATCAATGATAATAATTGCAGGTATTTGAAAGAAGAGACTTATAACACTACGCCCCCTGTCATTTAAAAGGTGGGCAGGCGGCGATTTTTCCTTAAAGGAGGATGACACATGCGAAAAACCAAGATTGTTTGTACGATTGGCCCCGCAAGTGAAAGTATAGAAAAGCTGGTTCAATTAATAGAAGCGGGGATGAATGTAGCTCGGCTTAACTTTTCACATGGAAATCATGAAGAACATGCCGCTAGAATCCGCAATATCAGGGAAGCGGGTGAAAAAGCGGGTAAACAGGTTGCTATCCTGCTGGATACAAAAGGACCTGAAATACGGACAAATAATATGGAAAATGACTCCATAGAGCTGGTAGCCGGCAATGATGTCATTATTTCCATGAATGAAGTCCTGGGAACACCTGAAAAATTCTCCATTACCTATGAAGGGCTTCTGCATGATGTCCATCCAGGATCTAAAATCCTTTTGGATGATGGATTGATCGGTCTTGAAGTGTTGAAAATAGATGAGGTAAGAAAAGAAATCAGTACCAAAATATTGAATAGCGGTACACTTAAGAACAAAAAAGGCGTGAATGTTCCAGGTGTTTCGGTTAACCTGCCTGGCATAACGGAGAAAGATGAACAGGATATCCTTTTTGGAATCGAACAAGGTATCGACTTTGTTGCTGCCTCATTTGTACGCAGGGCTTCCGATGTACTTGAAGTGCGTGAATTATTGCAGCAGAATGGAGCGGAGCATATTCAAATCATCCCTAAAATTGAAAATCAAGAGGGTGTAGACCGGCTTGATGAAATCTTGGAAGTTTCAGATGGTTTGATGGTAGCCCGTGGCGACCTGGGAGTGGAAATTCCTGCAGAAGAAGTGCCATTAGTCCAAAAACAAATGATCAAAAAATGTAACAATGCCGGGAAACCGGTCATAACGGCTACACAAATGCTCGATTCGATGCAGCGTAACCCAAGGCCGACCCGTGCAGAAGCAAGTGACGTAGCCAATGCCATATTTGATGGAACGGATGCCATCATGCTTTCTGGTGAAACGGCTGCTGGAACCTACCCTGTCGAGGCTGTTCAAACGATGCATAACATTGCTTCACGTGCAGAAACTGCCCTTGATTATCGGGATATATTATCAGTCAGAAGCAAAGTGAACCGTCATAATGTCACGGATGCAATTGGTCAGTCCGTTGCCCACACGGCGCTTAATCTTAATGCCGGAGCAATCATCACCCCTACCGAAAGTGGCCATACGGCAAGGATGATTTCTAAATACCGCCCTAAAGCACCGATCATTGCCGTTACCTCCAATGATCATGTTTCAAGACGGCTTGCACTGGCTTGGGGAGTCTACCCACAGATCGGTCCCAAGGCGACGACTACCGATGACATGCTTCAAACTGCTATTGATGAAAGCTTGCATTCCGGCTTAGTGTCCCATGGGGATTTAGTCGTCATAACAGCCGGTGTGCCAGTTGGTGAAACAGGTACGACTAACTTGATGAAAATTCATGTGTTAGGGGAGGTTCTTTTGAAGGCTCAAGGAATCGGCAGGAAATCTGCGAAAGGTGAAGTGGTTGTAGCTAAGAACGCCAAGGAAGCTTTGGAAAAAGTGACGGAAGGCTCTGTACTTGTTACAATTGGTTCTGACCGCGATATGATGCCAGCGATTGAAAAGTGTGCAGCATTGATAACGGAAGAAGGCGGTTTGACAAGCCATGCAGCTGTTGTAGGGGTCACATTGGGCATTCCGGTCATCGTTGGGGCGGAAAACGCGATCAAAGTTTTCACGGATGGGCAAAGAATAACGGTCGATGCAGGCCGTGGAGTCATTTATGATGGACATGCCAACGTTTTGTAAAACGAAATTTTGGCTGATTCCGTGCCAATGAGGTAAGATGGATGTACCGCACCAGAAATGGGCTGTGCAGGAGGAATGTAGATGAAATATTTTTTATTGTTTATCATTGCGATGCCGGTCATTGAAATCATTGTCCTATTGCTGTCAGGCAATATGATTGGTTTTTGGCCAACTGTGTTCCTGATTGTAGCCACAGGTTTAATCGGAGCCTATTTGGCTAAACGGCAAGGGATGGAAACATGGAAAAGGGCACAGGAACAGATTCGTTACGGAATGATGCCAGGAAATGAAATCATTGATGGAATCTGTATCTTTATTGGAGCTGCACTGTTGCTGTCCCCTGGGTTCATTTCGGATATCATGGGATTGCTCCTTGTATTTCCGCCAACCCGGAATCTCCTCAAACCGATTGTTATCCGGTTTATCATGAACAGGATGAATAAAGGGAAAGTCACCATCATTCGGCATAAATAATATAAGGCTGCCTAAAAGCTCAAGCTTTTAGGCAGCCTTTTTGGTCTGGAAAAAAGAAGTCTTCAAAAGCAACCAAGGGTTTTTTTCATTGGCAGCTTTTATGGCATTTCACTAAAATTGGACAAAAACATAGGGAGATTAAATGTAATCCGTTTTGCCTGTTTCACCATTAAATGAAGAATTCGGAAGAAAGTGAAGCAGTGTATAATAACAGAATTTTTTAACTATTATCCCGCGAAAACATGGATAAATCAGGCTTTTTCATGTGAGAAATTCTTTTTTTGGAAACTTTTTAGAAAAAACTGGTGACAAATTTATACAGTGTGTTATATAATACAAACAGGAAATAAAACAACTGTATTATAACATAAAAGAGTTGGAAAGGATGTGGAGAGGCAACATGATTACGGAAGCAAAAGGCTTACAAATTACGGGCAACATTAAGCCAGGATATGAACAAATACTTACAACGGAGGCTCTTCAATTCATCGAAAGAATTGAACGGCATTTCAGTGAAAGAAGGAAGGAACTTCTGAAACGGCGCAAAAGCGTACAGGAAGAGCTGAATCAAGGCAAGTTGCCTGATTTCCTTGAAGAAACGAAGCATATTCGTGAAAGTGATTGGACGATTGCGCCACTCCCGAATGACTTGCAGGACCGCAGGGTTGAAATAACTGGACCAGTTGATCGTAAGATGATCATTAATGCAATGAACTCAGGTGCCAATGTATTCATGGCTGATTTTGAAGACGCCAACTCACCCACTTGGGAGAATTGCGTGGATGGTCAATTGAATTTGCGCGATGCAATCCGCGGAACCATTTCATTTAAAAATCCCAATGGCAAAGTGTATGAATTGAATGAAAAAAGGGCTGTCCTAAAGGTAAGGCCACGCGGCTGGCATTTGGAGGAAAAACATGTCCTTTTGGATGGACAGCCAATATCAGCCAGCATTTTTGACTTTGGACTGTACTTTTACCACAACGCAAAAGCATTGGTCGAAAAACAAAGCGGTCCATACTTCTACTTACCAAAAATGGAAAGCCACCTAGAAGCAAGATTATGGAATGAAATATTCGTATATGCACAGAACGATTTAAGAATACCGCAAGGAACCATTAAGGCAACGGTCTTGATTGAAACGATACTTGCCGCATTCGAAATGGATGAAATTCTGTACGAGCTTAAAGAACATTCTGCAGGCCTGAACTGCGGCCGCTGGGATTATATCTTCAGTTTCCTGAAAAAATTCCGTCACTCGGATGATGTTATCTTTCCTGACCGGCTGCAGGTGACGATGACCGTTCCGAACATGAGAGCGTATTCCTTATTGGCAATCAAAACATGCCACTCTCGTAATGCTCCGGCAATTGGCGGGATGGCAGCGCAAATTCCAGTTAAAAATGACCCGATTAAGAATGATGAGGCTTTTGCGAAAGTCCGGGCAGATAAGGAACGCGAAGCAAGAGACGGCCATGATGGAACATGGGTTGCCCATCCAGGTATGGTAAGCATCGCAAAAGAGGTTTTTGACCTGCTTGTTCCAAAACCGAATCAAATTTTCCGAAAACGAGAAGATGTCCTTGTAACAGCGCAAGAGTTGCTGGCTGTGCCCGAAGGAACGATCACGGAGGCAGGATTAAGGACGAACATTAACGTCGGCATCCAATATATTGCCTCTTGGTTAAGCGGCAGGGGGGCGGCGCCCATTTATAACTTAATGGAAGATGCAGCAACGGCTGAAATTTCAAGAGCACAAGTCTGGCAATGGATCCGGCATCCAAAAGGCATCCTCGAAGATGGCAGGAAAATAACCGAAGAATTATTCCATCAGATTAAAGAGGAAGAAGTGGAGGTCATTAAATCGGAAGTAGGGGAAGAAGCTTTCAAGTCAGGAAAGTTTGAAGAGTCTACTAAACTATTCGAAGAATTGATTGAAGCGGATGACTTTGCAGATTTCTTAACCAATCCGGCATATGAACAATTATCTTAATATTAAAAATATTAAATATAAATTAGGAGGAAACTATAATGATGAATGAAAGAGCGCAACAATTACAACAAAACTGGGAAAATGACTCACGGTGGACTGGGATTAAACGTCCTTATACGGCGGACGAAGTTATTAAATTAAGAGGTTCCATCGATATTGAACAAACACTGGCACGCCGTGGTTCTGAGAAACTATGGAATCTATTAAATACAGAGGATTTCATCAATGCATTAGGAGCATTGACTGGTAACCAAGCAATGCAACAGGTGAAAGCTGGTTTAAAAGCAATCTACCTAAGCGGCTGGCAAGTTGCGGCAGATGCTAACATCGCAGGGCAAATGTACCCTGACCAAAGTTTATATCCAGCCAACTCCGTGCCGCAAGTGGTTAAACGCATTAATCAGACACTTCAGCGTGCAGACCAAATCAGCTTTGCTGAAGGAAAAGAGGATATCGATTGGTTCGCTCCAATCGTAGCGGATGCTGAAGCCGGCTTTGGCGGTTCCCTTAACGTCTTCGAATTAATGAAAGGCATGATCGAAGCTGGAGCGGCAGGCGTTCACTTTGAAGACCAGCTTTCTTCAGAGAAAAAATGTGGTCACCTAGGCGGTAAAGTTCTTCTGCCAACCCAAACGGCAGTACGTAATTTGGTTTCCGCCCGATTGGCAGCCGACGTAATGGGGACACCGACTATCTTAATTGCCCGTACGGATGCTGATGCTGCAGACTTGATCACCGATGATATCGATCCGGTCGATGCACCTTTCATCACTGGCGAAAGGACTCCGGAAGGGTTCTACCGCACCAACGCGGGTCTTGATCAAGCAATTGCACGCGGCCTTGCTTATGCACCGTATGCCGACCTTATCTGGTGTGAGACTTCTGAACCTAATCTAGCGGATGCTCGCCGCTTTGCCGAAGCGATCCATGCAGAGTTCCCGGGTAAGCTTCTTGCTTACAATTGCTCCCCATCATTTAACTGGAAAGCTAAATTAAGTGATGAAGAAATTGCCAGCTACCAAGTTGAATTGGGTAAATTGGGTTATAAGTTCCAATTCGTTACCCTTGCTGGCTTCCACTCATTGAATCATAGCATGTTCAATCTTGCTCTTGGTTATAAAGACCGCGGTATGGCTGCATACTCAGAACTTCAACAAGCAGAGTTCGCCAGTGAACCCGACGGCTATACAGCAACACGCCATCAACGTGAAGTGGGAACTGGTTATTTTGATGAAGTGGCACAAGTCGTTTCTGGTGGAACATCATCCACAACAGCACTTGCAGGTTCTACTGAAACAGAACAATTCGAGACGTCAAAATAAAGGCTTGAAACCAAAAATCCGCCTCGTACCCGAGGCGGATTTTTATATGGAATGGGAGAATGCTATAAGATATAAAGATAAGCTGGATTACTTTATGTGGTTCTCTTTGTATCTTGCCCGATGATGAAAGACCATATGGCCTTAAAGACATTGGCACGCTGAAGTGTATTGAATATGACAAGTACGACAGGTCCTGCAATCAGCCCAAGGAAACCGATCAATTTGAAGCCGATGAACAAGGCGATGAGAGTGGCGAGCGGATCCAAACCAATACTGGAAGAAAGAACTTTTGGCTCTATTAACTGGCGCTGGACAACAACGATTATGTACAGGACGGACAAACCGATTGCAAGACTTGTATTTCCGGCAATGAATTCAAAGATGATCCAAGGAATGAAAATCGTCCCTGTCCCTAAATAGGGAATGATATCGACCAGTCCGCATATCAGGGCAATGGTAATTGAATAATTCACCCTTAAGATGAGAAAGCCGATTAAAATCGTGACAGTCGTCAATGAAACAAGAGTGAATTGTGCACGGATAAAACCAAATAAAGCCCGTTTTAAGTCCCTGAATAAACGCTTGGCACCCGAAAAAATCTTATCAGGCAACACTTTTCCTGTCACAAGGCCAAAGGTATCCCAATCTTTACTGATGAAGAAAGTGCCCAGTAGGGTAAAAAGGAGTGCTGTTGCCGTAGTTGGAAACCATCCGATAATTGTGGGAATGTTCTTCAAGAACGCTTGAATGAAGCCGCTTACTCCGGTAGTGATGGATTCACCGATATTTTGGATATTCTTGAGGACTGTGTCTTGCTGTTCGATATCCAAATTATTGAACATGGCAGCTATTTGATTATATAAAGGGATGACGGTTGAAGTGATGTATGTTTCTATAAAGTCCACGATCGTTTCAATGTGTTGTGGTATGACTCCGGCAAGGTAATTGGTCCCTGAAATGATCTCGGTGACCAGTAAGGTGATTAGACCTGCAAATAAAAGGAAAATGAGCAAAAGGGAAATGAATACAGCCAATCCCCTTGGCAGTCTTCCTTTCTTTTCGAAAAAAGTGACCAGGGGGTTCATCAAGAAAGCGATTATCATGGCAATAATGAATGGGTATGTATACTTAGATAAATAAAACAAGGCAATTCCACCTAAAATTATTCCTCCGACGACCAGTAAAGAACGAATGAAACGATACATATATACTGGATTCAAGACATATCCTCCTTCTATCATAAAGTTTGTATTATAATTGTAACGATGATGGAAAAGAAAGGAAAGATTCTTTCGTCATTCTGCTTAACTTTTTCCCGTTAAAATACATAGCTCCATAAATCGGTCTCCTCTAAAGAAAGAGAGGAGTTTGTTATGTTAAAATAACAAAAAAGAAAGAAGGTGAAGGGAGAATGATCAACGGTCCTGTCGTATTTTTAATTTTACTTGCAGCAATCGGTTGGTTTGGGAAAAATATGTCACTGATCATGGCTGCGGGTTTTCTTTTAAGCATGAAACTGATTGGCCTTGACGCTAAAGTGTTTCCATATTTAGAAGCGAAAGGAATCAACTTGGGCGTTACTATCATCACGATTTCCGTACTCATCCCAATAGCGAATGGGGCGATTGGTTTCAAGGAACTTGGGGACGCCATTAAATCCCCTTATGCCTGGATTGCGCTTGCATCCGGAATAGCGGTTGCACTTATAGCGAAAAATGGGATTACACTCCTGTCACATGATCCGCATATTACTGCGGCTCTTGTTTTTGGGACGATTCTTGCTGTCGCATTATTCAAAGGTGTAGCTGTCGGTCCGTTAATCGGGGCAGGAATTGCTTATTTATGCATGCAGATCTTTAATTTTTTTAAATGAAGCGAGTGGCGGAGGATAAAAGAGCTCGTCAACATTGGGAATGGGAATTTTCTATCTAATGTTTCATTTCTTCTGCTTTGCGACAAATTTTCAAAAAAAACGTGTTGGATTGCATAAAAAAAAGCAGGTGAATATGTTGCTAATTTTTCTAATGAAATAATAATTTTTTCACATTTTAAGTGCTTTTCATTCCCAAAAAAGTGTTTATTGTTTATAATAATCATGTAACTGCTCTGTTTTATTAAAAATGGGATTCAGAATATCATTGATATTTTTGAGGAACCTTAAAAAAAGATGTAGTTATTGAGCAAGCGCTCACTAGGAATAGCTACAAGCATTATTTTTAGAATTTCGTATAAAAGATTATCGTACATTTTACTATTGTTGGGGGCATATTCCGTGAACGCTTCAATACAAGATGTATGTCTTCTGCTAAAAAATAGATGGTTGTATTCAGAATAGCTAATTTCCTTGGAAGCGCTATATTTATACGCAATGAGCAAGGGTATAGGGGAATATCTAGGAAAAGGAGAGATTTAGTATGACAGCAACAAAAGGTCTTGAAGGTGTGGTAGCAACAACTTCATCAGTAAGCTCCATTATCGATGACACATTAACGTATTCAGGTTATGACATCGACGATTTGGCTGTAAATGCAACATTCGAGGAAGTAATCTATCTTTTATGGCACGGAGCTCTTCCAAACAAAAGCCAACTAAAGGAATTAACTAAACAACTTGCTGAAAATGCTGCAATTCCAGCAGAAGTGGTTAATCATTTCAAAACATACCCAATTGATAAAGTACATCCTATGGGAGCTCTTCGCACAGCTGTATCTCTTCTTGGTCTTTATGATGAAGAAGCGGATGTAATGAATGAAGACGCTAACTATCGTAAAGCAATCCGCATCCAAGCAAAAATCCCTACATTGGTAACAACTTTCGCTCGCATCCGTCAAGGTAAAGAAGCGGTTGCACCACGTACAGATTTAAGCTTTGCTGCTAACTTCTTATATATGTTAAGTGGTAATGAACCAACGGCAATCGAAGAAGAGGCATTCAACAAAGCATTGGTCCTTCATGCTGACCATGAATTGAACGCTTCCACATTCACTGCACGCGTTTGTGTGGCTACATTATCCGATATCTATTCTGGCGTAACTTCTGCCATCGGCGCTTTAAAAGGCCCACTTCACGGCGGAGCTAACGAACAAGTCATGAAAATGCTTACTGAAATTGGTTCAGTTGATAACGTTGAGCCATATATCAATGAAAAATTAGCCAATAAAGAAAAGATCATGGGCTTTGGCCACCGTGTGTACCGTAAAGGTGATCCACGTGCTAAACACCTTAAAGAAATGTCCCAAAAACTTACTGAACTTACTGGACAACCGCAATATTATGATATGTCCATTAAAATTAATGAAATCGTAACTGGTCAAAAAAATCTTCCGCCAAACGTAGATTTCTATTCTGCTTCCGTATACCATAGTTTAGGTATCGAGCATGACCTATTTACACCAATCTTTGCAGTAAGCCGTGCTTCAGGCTGGATCGCTCATATCCTTGAGCAATATTCAAACAACCGCCTGATCCGTCCGCGTGCAGAGTATGTTGGACCAGGTATGCAAAAATATGTACCGATTGAAGAACGCTAATTAAAAGTTTTTCAAAAATTATTTTTTATTTCATCGATTTTGTAGTAAATTAATAGATGTGAGTAAAAAGGGTTAGTGGTCCTGTCTCGTTTAATGGCGGGCCATCTAACCTTTGAATTTGAATCGGAGGTAAGAGACATGACACAAAGCCAAAAAATCACAGTTACTAACGGTGCTCTTAACGTACCAAACAATCCAATCGTTCCTTATATTGAGGGAGACGGAATCGGTCCTGATATCTGGGCAGCAGCTTCTCGCGTTTTAGACGCAGCAGTTGAAAAAGCTTACAACGGCGAAAAGAAAATCGAATGGAAAGAAGTTTTAGCTGGACAAAAAGCATTTGACCAAACAGGCGAATGGCTTCCACAAGAAACTCTTGATGTCATTAACGAATATCTAATCGCTATTAAAGGACCTCTTACAACTCCAATCGGTGGCGGTATCCGCTCATTGAACGTTGCATTGCGTCAAGTATTGGACTTATTCGTATGTCTTCGTCCAGTACGTTACTTTGATGGTGTGCCTTCACCAGTTAAACGTCCGGAAGACACTGACATGGTCATCTTCCGTGAAAACACTGAAGACATCTATGCTGGTATCGAATATGCAAAAGGTTCTGACGAAGCTAAGAAATTAATCGAATTCCTACAAAATGAATTCGGTGTTAAAAACATTCGTTTCCCTGAAACTTCAGGTATCGGAATTAAACCGATTTCTGAAGAAGGAACAAAACGTCTTGTTCGCTCTGCACTTAACTATGCGATCAAAGAAGGCCGTAAATCATTAACGCTTGTTCATAAAGGTAACATCATGAAATTCACGGAAGGCGCATTTAAAACTTGGGGTTATGAAGTTGCAGAACAAGAATTCGCCGATAAAGTGTTCACATGGAACCAATATGACAAAATTAAAGATGCTGAAGGCACTGAAGCTGCTAACAAAGCACAATCTGCTGCTGAAGCTGAAGGCAAAATCATCGTTAAAGATTCCATTGCTGATATCTTCTTACAACAAATCCTGACTCGTCCTAAAGAGTTTGATGTTGTTGCAACAATGAACTTGAACGGAGATTACATTTCTGATGCATTAGCTGCACAAGTTGGCGGAATCGGTATCGCTCCAGGAGCAAACATCAACTACGAAACTGGACATGCCATTTTCGAAGCAACTCACGGAACGGCTCCTAAATATGCTGGTCTTGATAAAGTTAACCCATCTTCAGTACTTCTTTCAGGCGTTCTTTTACTTGAACACCTTGGATGGAACGAAGCTGCAGACAGCATCACAAAATCAGTGGAACAAACAATTGCTTCTAAAGTCGTTACATACGATTTTGCCCGCCTAATGGAAGGCGCAACAGAAGTTAAATGTTCTGAGTTCGCTGACGAGCTTATCAAAAACCTTAAATAATTTATAAATGCTTTCTGGAAAAGTACCTTAATGGGCTTCTTTTCCAGGGAGCTTTATATATATATGTGCATGAAAATGTTAAAAGTATTCCAAAATATTCACATATTTTAAGGAGGAATTAACATGTCTAAGCGTAAAAAAATCACAGTGGTAGGTGCCGGTTTCACTGGTGCTACAGCAGCATTCCTAGCAGCTCAAAAAGAACTTGGTGATATCGTTTTAGTTGATATTCCGCAAGCTGAAAACCCTACAAAAGGTAAAGCTCTTGATATGGCGGAAGCAGGACCTGTTCTTGGTTTCGACGCTAACATCATCGGTACATCCAACTATTCAGAAACAGCTGATTCCGACGTAGTGATCATCACTGCTGGAATTGCCCGTAAGCCCGGCATGAGCCGTGACGACTTAGTTCAAACTAACCAAAAAGTTATGAAATCAGTAACTAAAGAAGTGGTTAAATATTCCCCTAATACAACAATCATCGTTTTGACTAACCCTGTAGATGCAATGACTTACACTGTTTACAAAGAATCAGGTTTCCCTAAAGAACGCGTTATCGGACAATCGGGTGTTCTTGATACAGCTCGTTTCCGCACTTTCGTAGCTCAAGAATTAAACTTATCCGTTAAAGATGTAACTGGTTTCGTGCTTGGCGGACACGGTGACGATATGGTTCCTCTGGTCCGTTACTCTTATGCTGGCGGAATTCCTTTGGAGACATTGATCCCCCAAGATCGTTTAGAAGCAATCGTGGCTCGTACTCGTACAGGCGGCGGAGAAATCGTAAACCTTCTTGGAAACGGAAGCGCATATTATGCACCGGCTGCATCCCTTGTGGAAATGGCTGAAGCAATCCTTAAAGACCAACGTCGCGTTCTTCCATCCATCGCTTATCTTGAAGGCGAATACGGATTCGAAGGAATCTACCTTGGTGTGCCAACTGTACTAGGTGCAAACGGCATTGAACAAATCATCGAGCTTGAATTGACTGAAGGCGAAAAAGCGGCACTTTCAAAATCAGTTGAATCAGTTAAAGCGGTAATGCAAGTTCTTCAATAAGAGATGGTGAAAACAATCTCTTGATCAGACTGCCCGGAATATTGGAAGGGAAGGCCGAGGCCATCTTCCATCTCCGGGCAGTCTTTTTATCCGCTTTGGAACAAATCCGGGGACGATAAGCCCCTTCTTAAGGTAGGAATAACTTTCAATACGTTTTTTTATGTGTAAATTTCATATAATATTCTTTATAATGGAATTGGATGAGTAGACTGAGAATTTGGTCTATGGGGTAATACATAATTCAGGGGGATCTAATGTCAAAGAAAATTCTCGTAGTGGATGATGAACAATCAATAGTTACCTTACTTCAGTACAATTTAGAACAAGCAGGCTATTCGGTGATCACGGCTTTGGATGGAGAACAAGGGCTACAGGCTGCTGTGGACATACGCCCCGATTTAGTGGTATTGGATTTGATGCTGCCTAAAATGGATGGGCTTGAAGTATGTAAACAGCTTCGCCAGCAAAAAATCAATATCCCGATCTTGATGCTGACTGCTAAGGACGATGAATTTGACAAAGTGCTGGGACTTGAACTTGGAGCGGATGATTATTTAACCAAACCATTTAGTCCGCGGGAGGTAGTAGCACGGATTAAAGCCATATTAAGGAGATCTCAGTTTCAATCGAACGGCAGTGAGTCAGGTAATGATCAGGAAGATGGTCTCTTGAAATTAGGGGAATTGAAAGTATTCCCGGATCGATACGAAGCATTCTTTGATGAACAGCAATTAGAATTAACTCCAAAAGAATTTGAATTACTTTTATACTTGGCGAAGAATAAAGGACGAGTATTGACTAGGGACCAACTGCTCAGTGCGGTATGGAATTATGATTTCGCGGGAGATTCCCGAATCGTCGATGTGCATATTAGCCATCTTCGTGAAAAAATAGAGAAGGATACAAAAAAACCTCTATATATCAAAACGATAAGGGGCTTGGGGTATAAGCTTGAGGAGCCTAAAAAAGAATGACGACCTATCGTAAAAAGCTCTTATATACCCTCATCACGCTGGTGATGGTCGTCCTGATGGCCGTGGGCTTTTTATTGGGGCATTTGTTCAAAAGTTATTATATTACAACGTTCAATGAGCGCATACAGAACGAAACATTCTTCATTTCTACATATATTCAAGAGCATGGGGGGATCGCGTCCTTTTTGGAAGAAGGGAAGACGGCAAAACTGACACCCCTTTTAGATTCGAACTTAACGATTCTCTCTACGAGTGGGGAAATATTATACGATTCGACATCATCAAGTGAAATACTTAAAAGCCATGCCAAGGTCCTTCGCAAAATAACTTTGGAAAAAGGGCTTAAGTATGGGGAAGGGTTTGAGGTGGTTGAAGGGGAGTCGGACCTCCATTTTTATTGGAAGACGGTCGAAAAGGATGGCAAGATTGAAGGTTTTGTCGTCCATAGCAATGAAATAGAGGCCATCGATCAAGTGAATAAACAAATGTGGCAAATATTGATCATTTGTTTAGGGGTTGCCTTGATCATCATTCTCATGCTCGCGAGTAAAATCACTTCATATTATATCCGTCCGATCGAGGAGGCCACGATGGCAGCCATCGAACTGGCAAAAGGGAATTATGGAACTCGGACATTCGGGAGGCAAACTGATGAAACCGGAATGCTGACGACTTCCTTGAACATATTGGCGAGGAATCTTCAGGAAACTGAAATAGCGAGGGAAATGAATCAGGATCGTTTGGAAGCACTTGTTGAAAATATCGGTAGTGGTGTCTTGCTCATAGACAGTAAAGGGTATACCACCTTAATCAACCGGGAATTCAAGAAAAGCTTCCATGTAAACTCCGCTACTTTTTTGTTTCAGGAATATTACTCGGTCATTAAAGATCAGGAAGTGATTGCCATAATCGAAGAGATCTTTCGGACGGAAAAAACGATAAAACGCCAGGTGAGGATACCACTTGCAATAGAACGTAAGCATTTTGAGATTTACGGGGCTCCCATTATCGGGAATCATGATGAATGGAAGGGGATCCTCCTCATTTTCCATGATATCACCGAATTGAAAAGGCTCGAGCAAATGCGGAAGGATTTCGTGGCTAATGTGTCCCATGAATTGAGAACCCCGATCACTTCTATTAAAGGGTTTTCAGAAACATTGTTAGATGGGGCTTTAAAAGACGAAAAGACCTTAAAGCACTTTTTAACGATTATCTTGAAAGAAAGTGATCGGCTGCAAGAGCTCATTCAGGAGCTTCTGAATTTATCAAAAATGGAGCAGCAGGAATTCGTTTTGAACGCAGGTGTCGTGGATATTACGAAAGTCCTTGGTGAAATACAAGAGATGCTTATTGGGAAGCTGAAGGAAAAAGAAGTATCGCTTGAAATTAAAGCATCACAGGAACCTGTTTTCATTGAAGGGGAATCTGATAGGATCAAACAGGTTTTCATTAATTTAATAACGAACGCATTGACCTATACCCCAAATGGCGGGAGGGTCACCGTGAATATCATGGAGAATGAACAGACGGTTGATATTGCAGTTCAAGATAGCGGGATCGGCATCGAAGAAAAAGAACTGCCGAGGATCTTTGAACGGTTTTACCGGATCGATAAGGCAAGGAGCCGCGATTCAGGAGGAACTGGCATTGGACTGGCAATCGTCAAGCATATAATAGAAGTCCATAAAGGTAAAATCAACGTGGAAAGCACACCTGGAACCGGGACGACTTTTACAGTCACTTTAAATAAAAGCTTAAAAGGAAAGATGTAGCGGGTTTCGTGAATTTACATGTCCTTTACAATTTCTTAAAACGGACTTCATAATGCAGGGGTACAATGTTTGTACAACCCCTCATCCAAGGAGTTAAACATTGACAGAGACCCATAGTCTCTGTCTTTTAATTTTGTCTTATTCCCCGGGAACCATTCCTCTATCCTATTTTCTTAGGAAAATATTTGATTTTCATGAAACTTTAGGCCCTTTCTTGCGTAAATAAGATATAACGGCAAAGAAGGGGTGATACATATCGTTAGCTTAAAAAGGATATATACGATCATAGGACTTGTCTTTCTAATTTTAATTTTGGGTGTAGTTGCGATATCGACCTGGTACACGGTTGATGAATCCGATCAAGCTGTCATAATGACGTTTGGTAAGGTGGAGCAGACGATAACAGAACCAGGACTTCACTTTAAGCTGCCTTGGCCGATTCAATCGGTTGAAAAATTATCGAAAGAAACATTCAGCCTTAAGTTTGGATATAAGGAAGAGGATGGAGAGGTGAAGGATTACCCGAGTGAGACCAAGATGATTACGGGTGATGAAAATATTGTGCTAGCCGACCTAGTGGTTCAGTGGAAAATCACAGACCCTCCAAAATATCTATACAATGCAGATGATCCAGAGAAAATATTATATGATACGACTTCAGCTGCCTTACGGAGCATTATCGGCAGCACGAAAATAGATGATGCACTTACATCCGGTAAAGCGCAAATTGAAGCGGATGTATGGGGATTGCTGTCACAGCTAATGGAGAAATATGATGTCGGAATTTCGATATCTGCGGTTAAACTCCAGGATGTGGAGTTACCGAATGAAGAAGTCCGGAAGGCATTTACCAATGTAACGGATGCCAGGGAAACGGCCAATACGAAAATAAACGAAGCGGATAAATATGAAAATAAACGGATGAATGAAGCGGAAGGGGAAAAAGACGCCATCATATCACAGGCCAATGGGGATAAAGCTGCCCGTACGGAAGCTGCCCGTGGGGATGTAGCGGTCTTTGAAAAATTACTAAGTGAGTATAAGGGCAATAAGGGGATTACGAAGGACCGTCTTGTTATTGAGACCCTTGAAGAAGTATTGCCGAATGCGGAGCTTTATATCATGAATGATGATGGAAACACAATGAAGTACTTGCCGCTTCGCTCGCTTGAAAAAGAGGAAACGAAAAAAACGCCTGCACCTGATGAATCCACTGCTCCAGAAGGAGAAACGGAAAAAGGGAATGCAACGGAAGAAAAAGCGGCGGGGGAAGGGGGCGCTAAACAATGAGTGGAAAAATAATAGATTTCTCTGAGTTGAAAAAAGGTGATTTTCATTGGAGAGGCTACGTGAAAATTGGCATTTTCCTCATTATTTTATTCGCGTTGCTGCTAATCATCTTCACCAATGTATACATCGTCAAAGAGGGCGAATATAAAGTCGTCCGTCAATTCGGTGAAGTGGTAAGAATTGATAAAACCCCGGGTTTGAAGGTAAAAGTGCCATTCATCCAGAGCGTCATGACCTTGCCGAAGTATCAGATGAGTTCTGATGTATCCGAGGCGGAAATCAATACGAAAGATAAAAAGCGGATGCTGATCGACAACTATGCAGTATGGAGAATAGAAGATCCGAAGAAATTGATTACAAATGCAAGGACGCTACAGAATGCCGAAACGAAAATGGAAGAGTTCATCTATTCGGCAGTTCGTTCAGAGCTGGGCCAGCTGAATTATGATGAAATCATCAATGATGAGAAGTCATCCAGGGGAAGTTTAAACGACCGCATAACAGAAAAAGTCAACGAACTGCTCCAAAAGGACAGTTATGGCATCAGCCTGACGGATGTCCGGATAAAGCGGACTGACCTGCCAGCCGAAAATGAAGCATCCGTCTTCAAGAGGATGATTTCAGAGCGGGAATCGAAAGCGCAAGAGTACCTATCCAAAGGTGATGCGAAGAAAAATCGTATCATTGCGGATACTGATCGTAAAGTGAAAGAATTGCTCTCGACTGCAGAAGCTGATGCAGAAGTTATCAGGGCTGAAGGAGAAGGGGAAGCAGCGATAATCTATAATAAGTCGTTTTCCAAAGATCCCGAATTCTATAAACTATACCGGACTCTTGACTCCTACAAAAAAACGATTGGAGATCAAACGGTCATCGTTCTGCCGTCGGATTCCCCATATGCCAGCTTGTTAATGGGAAATACTAAATAATCGCCGTTGCCGTCATTTTTCTTTCCGCTTCTACTCATGGTAGAATAGAGAAAGAAAATGAACGGCTTTTTGCGTTTTTAAATAGAAGCTAAAACTACATAAACCTGTATGACTGGAGGAAGACGGAATTGGATAAAAAGTTAGTACTCATAGATGGAAATAGCATTGCATACCGTGCGTTTTTTGCACTTCCGCTCTTGAATAATGATAAAGGGGTACATACGAATTCCGTTTACGGATTCACCATGATGCTCAACCGCATTCTTGAAGAAGAAAAACCAACGCACATACTTGTTGCATTCGATGCGGGTAAAACGACATTCAGGCACGCGTCATTTAAAGAATATAAAGGAGGACGCCAAAAAACGCCGCCTGAATTATCTGAGCAATTTCCTTTCATTCGTGAGCTGCTTGATTGTTTTCAAATAAAAAGGTATGAACTGGAGAACTATGAAGCCGATGATATTATCGGGACGCTGTCTTTACAAGCTGAAAAAGATGGTTTTGAGGTGAAGGTCATTTCCGGTGATAAGGATTTAACACAATTATCCTCCCCTAGTACGACGGTTTCCATTACGAAAAAGGGGATTACTGAAATTGAGGAATACACTCCAAAGCATATACATGAAAAATACGGTCTATCCCCCTTTCAGATCATTGATTTAAAAGGGCTGATGGGAGATGCCTCCGACAATATTCCCGGCATACCGGGTGTTGGTGAAAAAACCGCCCTTAAGTTATTGCATCAATTTGAAACGGTGGAAAACCTTCTGCAGTCGATTGATGAGGTAAGCGGACAAAAATTGAAAGAGAAAATAGAGGAACATAAAGACCTGGCTCTATTAAGTAAAGAGCTGGCTACAATAACGAGGGAAGCGCCGCTTGAAGTTTCTGTAAACGAGACCGAGTACAGCGGCATGGATCAGGAACGAGTCATCTCATTCTATAAAGAGCTAGGCTTCTCGACTTTGCTCGATAAATTGGATGTAACGGAAAGTGTACCGCTTGAACAGGAAAAGATAGAGGTTCACACGGGTGAAATGACAGAAGGAATGTTTGCAGATGAAAGTGCTTTATATGTTGAAACTTTAGAAGATAATTATCATCGTGCAGATATTATAGGGATAGCCATCAGTAATGAACAAGGTCATTTTTACTTCCATGGAGATGATGCTCTGAGTTCCGCGGCATTTAAAACTTGGGCAGAGGATGAAACAAAAAAGAAAACGGTTTTCGATGCGAAGCGTACGGTTGTTGCACTCCGTCATAGAGGCGTCGAAATAAAAGGCATCGATTTTGATGTGTTTTTGGCATCCTATATCCTAGATCCGGCAGAGTCAGTGGATGAAGTGGCCGAAATCACGAAAACACAAGGTACAATCCGTCTTGAGACAGATGATGTTTTTTATGGAAAAGGTGCAAAACGCAAGATTCCTGGGCAAGCTGAATTGAGCGAGCATATCGCCAGAAAATCGAAGGCAATCCTTTCTCTTAAAGAACCGATGATCAATAAACTGCAAGAGTTCGAGCAATATCATCTGTTAACGGAACTGGAGCTGCCTTTGTCGATCATCCTGGCTAATATGGAATGGCAGGGAATCAAGGTGGATATAGGCCGGCTGAAAAACATGGGGCAGGAATTAGCCATTCGCTTAAGAACCATTGAAGCACGAATTTTTGATTTGGCTGGAGAGGCTTTCAATATCAATTCACCTAAACAGCTTGGGGCCATCCTTTTTGAAAAGTTAGAGCTTCCGGTCATGAAGAAAACCAAAACAGGTTATTCCACTTCAGCCGATGTGCTGGAAAAACTGGAGAGCCAGCATGATATCGTTAAGGAAATATTACTGTATCGCCAGCTTGGTAAGTTGCAATCCACATATATTGAAGGTTTGCTCAAAGTGGTCAATGCTAAAACGGACAAGGTGCACACCCGGTTCAACCAAGCATTGACCCAAACCGGCCGATTAAGTTCTACAGATCCCAACCTGCAGAACATCCCTATCAGACTGGAAGAAGGCAGGAAAATCAGGCAGGCCTTCATTCCTTCCGAAAAGGATTGGATCATTTTTGCTGCGGACTATTCGCAAATCGAGTTACGCGTGCTGGCGCATATCGCCGATGACAGCGGATTGGTGGAAGCATTCCAAGCCGGGATGGACATCCATACAAGGACAGCGATGGATGTGTTCCATGTAAAGGCGGAGGAAGTCACGTCGAACATGAGGCGCCAAGCAAAAGCCGTCAACTTCGGAATCGTTTATGGTATAAGTGACTACGGTCTATCGCAAAGTCTTGGCATCACGAGAAAAGAAGCTGGAGAGTTCATCGAGAAGTATTTAAGGAGCTTTCCTGGTGTTCAGGAATATATGGAAGAAAGTATACATGAGGCACGTCAAAAAGGGTATAGCACGACTTTGCTGCAAAGAAGGCGCTATATACCTGAGATTACAAGCAGGAATTTCAACATCAGGAGCTTTGCCGAACGGACAGCGATGAACACACCGATTCAAGGCAGTGCCGCGGATATCATCAAGCTTGCGATGATAAATATGAATAAGCGCCTGAAAAGTGAAGGGCTGAAAACGAGAATGCTTCTTCAGGTACATGATGAATTGATTTTTGAAACTCCTCCCGAGGAACTCGAAATCCTTAAGGTGATCGTTCCGGAGGAAATGGAAAATGCCATTGAATTGAACGTGCCCCTTAAAGTGGATTATGCTTTCGGGCCAACATGGTTTGATGCCAAATAATAAAAGATAGGTGATTGTAATGCCAGAACTTCCAGAAGTGGAAACAGTCAAAAGAACGTTAGAACAGCTCGTACTTGGAAAAGAGATCAAGGAAGTGTCCGTTTTCTGGCCAAAGATCATTAAAGCGCCTGAGCCTGTCGAACAGTTTCAGGATGCTTTAAGAGGGCAAACGATTCAGAGTATAGGCCGTCGGGGCAAGTTCCTCATTTTCACCTTGGATGATTATTCGATGGTTTCGCATTTAAGGATGGAGGGGAAATACGGGGTGCATCCAAAAGAAGAGCCATATGATAAGCATACACATGTGATCTTCACTTTCACGGATGGCAGTGAGCTTCGGTACAGGGATGTCCGGAAATTCGGAACGATGCACCTATTTGCCAAAGGAGAAGAGTTTGAGCGGTTGCCGCTGCTGCATTTAGGGCCTGAACCGTTATCTGAAGATTTTACTGTCGAGGGGCTAAGTGCGAAATTGGCCAAAACCAACAGGAAAATCAAGCCGGTTCTCCTTGATCAAACGGTTGTCGTTGGAATTGGGAATATATATGTGGACGAGTCATTATTCCGTTCCGGTATCCATCCGGAGAGAATAGCTTCTTCACTATCCTTGCAGGAAATCAAAAAGTTGCATGCGGAAATCATTGCAACATTGGGTGAAGCGGTGGAAAAGGGTGGGAGTACGATTCGTTCATACCTCAACTCTCAAGGGCAAATCGGCATGTTTCAGTTGGAACTGAATGTCTATGGACGAAAGGGCGAGGAATGCAAAACATGCGGCACGCCACTTGAAAAGCTGGTTGTTGCAGGACGCGGCACACATATTTGCCCGTTGTGCCAGCCGCTTATTTAACTAATGTTTTTTAAAACACATCGGATGGGCTCCTACCATATACTAGGGTAGCAACGAGAAGGGAAGGAGTAATATTCCGATGTGGCTACAAATTATTTTTCTTGCTTTTGCAGTTAGTATTGACGGATTTGGCGTAGGTTTGACTTTCGGTATGCGGAAGATGAAAATCCCCTTAAAGTCAATAGCGGTCATTTCATTTTGTTCTGCTTTGAGTTTAGGCATAGCGATGGTCATCGGTCAATTCATCAGTCAGCTCATATCTATCGGGGCGGCTGAAAAAACCGGGGGCATCATCCTCATCTTTCTTGGTGCCTGGATGGTATATCAATACTTTAGGCCTGACAAAGATTTGAAAGATGATAGATATCATGAAAAGGTCATCTTTAATTTTGAAATTAAATCACTTGGGGTAGCCATTAATATTTTACAAAAACCATTGAATGCCGATTTTGATAAATCAGGTACGATTACGGGTGTTGAAGCGCTTGTTTTGGGGTTTGCACTTTCACTGGATGCGTTCGGGGCTGGAGTCGGAGCAGCCATGATCGGGATTTCACCGATTATCCTTGCAGTATGCATCGCTGTTATGAGTTCAATTTTCATTTGGAGCGGACTGCAAAGCGGGAAATTGCTTTCGAATAATAAAGTTGTCCAGCATTTAACCTTTCTTCCAGGTGTACTATTAATTATAATCGGCTTATTCAAGTTATGATACATGGTTTAAAAGGGGGAGCATATGGGACAAATCATCGGAATCACTGGAGGCATCGCCAGCGGGAAAAGCAGTGTCAGCCTCTATTTACAGGAACTCGGATTCACGATTGTAGATGCAGATCTGGCTTCCCGTGCTGTCGTTGAGCCAGGTGAAGACGCCTATCATCAAGTTGTGGAGGCGTTTGGAGAAGATATCTTATTGGCGGATGGGAATATAGATCGCGTAAAGCTTGGGTCGATAATATTCCATGATCGGGAAAAGAGATTGCTATTGAATGGCATCGTTCACCCTGCCGTCAGGAATTGGATGCGCCTCAAAACGGAAGAGGCACTCGCTGCAGGGGAAGAAACGGTATTCATGGATATTCCGCTCTTATTTGAAAGTAAGCTGACATTCATGGTGGAAAAGACGCTTTTGATATATGTCGATGAACAAGTTCAATTGGAACGTTTAATGAACAGGAATGGTCTATCGGAGAAGGATGCGCTTGCCAGGATCCATTCTCAGATGCCCTTGGCTGATAAAAAGGCTTTAGCGGATGCCGTCATCGATAATAATGGGGACATTAAGGAAACGAAGAAGCAGGTGAAGGCCCTGCTTAGCGAATGGCATGTCATATAGTTGTGATAAAAGGAAGAAATCTTCGGGTTTCTTCCTTTTGTGTTGAAAAAATAAAACAATCCGCATTTTTATTAGCACAATTCCATTGAATTATGTTATACTAATTACATGTGAGAGGTAATAAGTATAACATTAATATTTTCAGGAGGGTCCGAACAATGAATTCAAGAATAGCAATTAACGGATTTGGGAGAATTGGAAGAATGGTTTTCCGAAAGGCCATATTAGATGAGAGTTTGGACATTGTTGCCATTAATGCAAGCTATCCTGCTGAAACTTTAGCACACTTACTAAAGTATGATACGATACATGGTAAATTCGACGGTATCATTATAGCGGAAGATGATTCACTTGTAGTGAATGGCCGCCGAGTACAATTGATAAATAACCGCGATCCAAAGCTATTGCCTTGGAAAGAGATGAACATAGATATTGTAATTGAAGCTACTGGAAAATTCAATGATCGTTCTAAAGCGGCTCTTCATTTAGAAGCAGGGGCAAAAAGGGTTATTTTATCAGCACCAGGTAAAAATGAAGACGTTACCATTGTCATGGGCGTCAATCAGGAAGTTCTGGAAATTGACAAGCATTATGTCATATCCAATGCATCTTGTACAACTAACTGTCTTGGACCGGTTGCAAAAGTGCTTGATGAAAAATTCGGCATTAATAATGGTTTAATGACAACGATACATTCTTATACAAATGATCAAAATAATATCGATAACCCGCACAAAGACTTAAGACGTGCTCGTGCCGCTGCGGAAAGCATCATTCCTACGACCACAGGAGCTGCAAAAGCGATCTCATTGGTGTTGCCTCAATTAAAAGGCAAGCTTCACGGAATGGCGATACGCGTACCGACACCTAACGTGTCCCTAGTCGACCTTGTTGTGGATTTAAACTGTGATGTCACGATTGATGAAGTGAATCAAGCGTTCATCGACGCTTCAGAAAATGAACTTAAAGGAATCATGGAATTCACGATGGAACCTTTGGTTTCCAGTGATTTCAAAACTAATCCTCACTCTGCCATCATCGATGGTTTGACAACGATGATGATTGGTGACAGGAAAGTTAAAGTCCTGGCTTGGTATGATAATGAGTGGGGTTACTCCAACCGGGTAGTGGACCTTGTAAAATTAGTTGCATCCGAGTTGAAAAAAACTTCCGAAGTTGAATTATCAGTAAAATAATGAAAAAATCGAGCCTGCTAAATTTTTTAGCGGGCCCAGTTTGTAGACAAAAAGGTTTCGGAATGGTCACATTCCGAAACCTTTTTGATTTTTTATTGGATTTGAAGCAGTTAGAGAGAATAGTGACCCAGCGCATACCATGCTTTTCCTTTGCATCTGCGGAAACTCTCCTGGTTTTCCAACTTTCTGGAATCACTGGTTCAACCAGAGGCTCTAAGATATGACGATCATGCGTATCGTCCCCAACACAAATGCATTGAGGTTCGATGCTGCTTGAAACGAATAGGCAAACTTGTTTTGTTCGTTCATCTTTCACATAGTAGCTACTCTTCAGGATTAGTTGAACTGTCCTTAATCCCCTTGTTCTCTGCCTTAAATAGACTATAGGTAAAAGGATTCTATCTTAAAACAAAGTTGATTGGAGCGGGTGTTCGAGGCTCCTTTCGGGAAAAGCGCGTCAAAGGGAGACCCACAGGCGCAATGGCGGACCGCCCGCGGAAAGCGAGTGCCCCACGTTCCAATAAACGGCCAAATATTAAAAACATAAAAAACAGTAGACAAACTCAATTATTATCGAGTTTGTCTATCTGCTAAATTTTTTTAGCAGACTATTTTTAATTCATTGATCATCAATTTCTGGCTGCCTTATAGCGCTGAATAAACACACGAAAACAGAATTTGCCCCACATTGGGACCTCCCCCATATCTTTATTACATAAAAAGTTTATCTATCCAAAAATTCAATTTGGAGTTGCAAAAAAAATTTAAACCATATATACTATGAATCGTGAACTTCTTCAAAAGCGGTTTGCATGATGGCTACTTAAAGGGTTAGGACCTCTTTGGACTAACTTTCCCCCGTGGTAGTTATCAGACTTATTTTTTAATCATGGTAAGGGGGAAGCTTAATATGGAAACTGCTTACACTATGGAAACTATGGGTAGACATGTCATTTCTGAACTTTGGGGTTGTGACTTTGAGAAACTGAACAATATCGATTTGATTGAAAAGATTTTTGTTGATGCTGCTTTAAAATCAGGTGCAGAGGTACGAGAAGTTGCCTTTCACAAGTTTGCTCCACAAGGAGTTAGTGGGGTTGTCATCATTTCTGAATCACACTTAACGATTCACAGTTTTCCTGAACACGGCTATGCCAGCATTGATGTCTATACATGCGGTAACTTGGATCCGAATATTGCGGCAGATTATATTGCAGAAGCTTTGAATGCGCAAACACGCGAGAACATAGAATTACCACGTGGATTAGGTCCTGTACAAATGAAAAAAGCCAATATAAGTGCCCTATAAAAAACACGTATACACAGAGATGCCATGGGTGCATCTCTTTTTTAATGCAATGAATCCGATCTTACTTCAATTTATAAGGGTAAGTATCCCAGAGCACAAAGACTTTGATAACGGTGCTTCTAGTGCGTGATAAAAAGTGCTTGCTGCTGGAAGTTACACTTTTTACTTGTACTGGCCGTTCCTTTTAATATAAGATTAAGATAGAAAAGTAATTCCTTGGGGAACATTTAGATAGGGGAGTCCTACATAAAATACGGAGCTGATAATGATGAAATGCCCATCATGTCAATATAACGGAACAAGAGTGCTCGATTCCAGGCCAGTCGATGAAAGTAAATCGATTCGACGACGCCGTGAATGTGAGGCATGTGGTTTTCGATTCACGACATTTGAAAAGGTGGAGGAAACACCGCTCATTGTAGTGAAAAAAGGCGGTACACGGGAAGAGTTCAGTCGTGATAAAATCCTGCGTGGCTTAATCAGGGCTTGCGAAAAACGTCCGGTTCCCTTGAAAGAACTAGAGCAAATTACCAGTTATGTAGAAAAAGAACTACGCAACCAGGGCATATCGGAAGTGAAAAGCGACAGTGTCGGCGAAATGGTGATGGACAAGCTGGCAGAAGTCGATGAGGTTGCCTATGTTAGATTCGCATCCGTCTATCGACAATTTAAAGATATCAATGTCTTTATCGATGAATTGAAAGATTTAATAAATAAAGAAAGAAAGTAGAGCTGAAGATTTACTTTGGCTCTTTTTTCACTACATCTTTTGAAAGGTTTGAATGGAGATGTCAATGCATTGGCAAGAATTGCTCCCAGCTGATTCATATTTGGTCTCATCTGCGGGGCTGCTTCATGATTATGATCGGAAAATACTTACCCGACTTTATCAACCTCTTATTGGACCTATCTGTATTAGCCTATATATGACGTTATGGAGTGAGTTGGAGGAAAACAGGCTATGGTCGGAAACCTCCTCACATTATCAATTAATGAATACAATCGGCCTTAAGTTAGGTGATATTTACGAAGCCCGACTTTTACTTGAGGGAATCGGTTTGTTGAATGTATATAAGAAATCGAAAAATGAGACAAAGGAATTTATCTATGAGATAAATCCGCCGCTTTCCCCCCAACAGTTCTTCACGGATGGAATGCTGAATATCTATTTATACAAAAAGATCGGTAAAGCACAATTCAACCGGTTAAAGAGATTCTTTTGTGATGATCATATCTTAACGGATCAATATGAAGGTGTGACTAAATCTTTTGCGGAGGTATTCTCATCAGATCATTTGGACTCTTTATATGTAACGGATGAAGCAAAAAACGAATGGAACCCCATTCCTGATCAGCAATATATCGACCGGACGGATGGCGTCGAGCCTTCGGGATTTGACAACTTATTCGATTTTGAACTTTTATTAGCCGGGATGAAATCTTCTATCGTACCGAAAAAGGCCTTTACTCCGAAAATTAAAAGTACGATTGCCAAACTTGCTTTTTTATATGGCATTGATCCGCTTGAAATGCAAAAACTAGTAATGGATGCCGTTTCATTGGATGATGAGATCGATGAGGAAATGCTCAGGAAGGCGGCAAGGGACTGGTATCAGATCGAACGGCAGGCAGACATGCCTTCCCTGGTCAATCGAGTGCAGCCGATTCGTGAACGGACACAAAAAGAAGAACCGAAAACACAGGAACAAGAGCTAATCCGGCATTTGGAGACGATATCCCCACGGGAGCGGCTGATGCAATTGTCCGGCGGCGCAGAGCCATCAAGCGGTGATTTGAAAGTGGTGGAGGGCGTGATGATCAACCAAAAGCTGAATCCTGGTGTCGTCAATGTCTTGATTGAATATGTCATGCTCAAAACGGATATGAAGTTCACGAAGGGCTATGTGGAAAAATTGGCAGGCCATTGGGCACGGCTGAAGGTCTCCACCGTCATCGAGGCGATGGAACTAGCTAAAAATGAACACCGGAAATATCAGGACTGGGCTCAAGGGAGCAGGAATGCTGCGAAGGGCGGCCGGAAAAAGACGATACGGGAAGAAGTGGTTCCGGAGTGGCTTGAGAAAAAAGAAGAAGCACAGCAAGAGCAGAATGCGGATCAGCCCGAATTGAATGCCCAGAAACGTGAGCTTCAGGAAAAATGGAAGCAGTGGAAAGCAGGAGGTGAAATGAACGATGGAAAAGATTAATAGATCCCTGAATAAATTGGCCAATACAAACCAATTTCAACAGCGTTATGAAAAGCTGAAACAGGAGATTTTTGAAGATGAACAGGTGCGGTTATTTTTGAATGCCAACAGTTCGACGGTCACGGAAGACATGATCGAAAAAAACTTGGGGAAGCTTTATGAGTTCACTTCACAAAGCAATAAGTGCGATAAATGTCCAAGCTTGGACGGCTGCATCAATATGATGCAGGGGTATTATCCCAAATTGGTCGTTCAAGGGAAGGCCCTGAATCTGCATTATGAAATCTGCCCGCGGAAATTGGCAGAGGATGAAAAGCGGAAACGTGAAAAATTGATCCGCAGCCTTTACGTGCCGAAGGATATTTTAAAGGCGACCATTGACGACTTCACTCAAACGGATGATCAAAACAAACGCTTAGGTGTTTTAAGTAAAGCGATGTCGTTCATTATGGAGTATGAACCAGGCAAAAGGCAAAAAGGCTTATATATATATGGTAAATTCGGTGTTGGGAAAACGTATTTATTAGGTGCGATTGCCAATGAACTTGCAGAAAGGCAAATTTCCTCCCTTATTGTCTATGTACCTGACTACTTGAGGGAACTTAAGGGTTCGATAGGTGACAATACGGTAAATGAAAAAATTGAGATGGTGAAAACGGCACCGATCCTCATGCTGGATGATATTGGAGCGGAGTCCATGACAAGCTGGGGACGCGATGAGGTTTTTGGTCCGATTTTGCAATTTAGAATGCTGGAAAACCTTCCGACCTTTTTCACTTCGAATTTTGACATGAATGGCCTGGAGAATCACCTGACCTTTTCACAGCGTGGTGAAAAGGAAGAAGTGAAGGCGGCCAGGGTACTGGAAAGAATTCAATATTTAGCGGAGCCGGTCAAGCTTGATGGCGTGAATCGGAGAAGATGAAGAAAAGTGGTCTCTTAATGGAGGTCACTTTTTTCTTCTTACAAGGTCCATCCCACTTCTAAACACGTCCCCATCCCCATATACATGAAAAAAGAAGCAAGGGGGAAGGGGGGATGTCGTAGTGCAAATTTCGTTTCAAAACGATTCAGAGGCATTGAAATTACTGGATTTCGTTTCTGTCCATCCACTGGGGGCAGAATTTCAAGCATACATTCGATTTCTTCCGCAACAAGGCATGCATGTGGATATGACGGAGTCTTCAGGTGATAAGTGGCTAATTCTGCTTCGAGATGCATTTCATTCTTTTTTATTGGAAGAAAAGACGCTTCCTGTTCTGGAGCAAATAATAGTCGGTAAATTTTTTTATAGGGAACGGGAAGAAATTGAAGCCATCATTGAAATTGCATCATCTATCATCGAGGTGGAAAGAGCCAGGAATCAAGAGGAAGCATTCAGTACGGAGAAACGATTGATTGAGGAAGGACTTCAAAGCATCTTGGCTGGAAAGGTATCTTTTTCATTCGATTCTTTTACGACCTTCCGTTTAAAATCATTTCAGCAAACTTTGGAAAAGTATGTCGTCAAGGCGATTGATGAATACAAGCTGGAACAGGACTATCAAAATTTCATTGCCACTCTCCGTGATTGCCTTCATGGGCAGGAGTCGAAATTAAGAAAGCTTCACTTGGTCAACCGGGATGGTTTTCATTTCTATGATCAGAAATTCAGCAAACTCGACCGTCCAAAAATCAATAGTATGATCGACAGGAGGCTTCTTGCCAAAAGTTCACTTTTTCTCGATACGGTGATACTTGCCCCGCTTTTATCGATTGCTCCTGAAAACTTGTGCATCTATACCGATGACAAGGAAGAAGGGCTGATTCAGACCATTTCAAGGATTTTCGAAGAACGGGCGACCGTCCTGCCGCTTTCGTCCTTTTCAAATGCATTTGAATAATCTTTCTTCGTAAAAAGAAAATTAACCTTGATTTTCACTGTATAACAAATTATAATTTCCTACATACTATTAAAAAACTAAAAGTTATGATGAGGACAAGGGTATTCTAGTCGCCGATTATCAGAGAGGGGAGCCAACAGGCTGTAAGCTTCCTATTCGCATGGAACACTTACCACCTTTAAACTTCGGCTCGGAAAGCAGGCATTTTGCGAATATGAGCTGACGGGAAGCTGCCGTTACCAAGTTACAAGTGCCGTTTTGCCGTGAAAAGCAAGATGGAACGAGGGTGGAACCGCGGGTTAATGATATTTATTACTAAGCTCGTCCCTGTTTTATACAGGGGCGGGCTTTTTGTGTTGTAATGGAATCAAAAACCCTTAATTTGTTTGAACAATAAGAAGGAGTGAAACGGAATGTCTGAATTACTGAAAATATCTTTTCCTGACGGAGCGGTCAAGGAGTTTGCTAAAGGCACAACAACTGAAGAAATCGCTGCATCCATCAGTCCTGGTTTAAGGAAAAAATCCATTGCTGGAAAATTCAATGGTGAATTATATGATTTGAAACGCCCGATTGAACAAGACGGCACAATCGAAATCGTGACACAGGACGCAGCGGATGCTCTTGAAATATTGCGTCACAGTACAGCACACTTGATGGCACAAGCGATCAAACGTTTGTACAAAAACGCCAAATTCGGTGTAGGGCCAGTCATTGAGGGCGGTTTTTACTACGATATGGATCTGGAGGAATCATTGACTCCTGAAGACCTGCCATTGATTGAAAAAGAAATGAAGAAAATCGTCAACGAAAACTTGGAAATTTCCCGCATCGAAGTGAGTCGTGATGAGGCCATTTCCCGTTTTAAAGAAATAGGCGACGAGTATAAACTGGAGTTGATCGATGCGATTCCAGCCGATCAGCAAGTAACGCTCTATGAGCAAGGGGAATTCTTTGACCTTTGCCGTGGAATTCACGTTCCATCAACCGGAAAAATCAAAGAATTCAAGCTGTTGAGCATCGCTGGTGCATACTGGAGAGGCGATAGCAAAAACAAAATGCTTCAGCGCATTTACGGAACGGCTTTCTATAAAAAAGAAGATTTAGCCGAACACCTGCGTTTCCTCGAAGAAGCGAAGGAACGTGACCACCGTAAAATCGGCAAAGAATTGAACTTGTTCATGAGCTCACAAAAAGTGGGGCAAGGATTGCCGATGTGGTTGCCAAAAGGCGCGACCATCCGCCGGACAATCGAAAGGTATATCGTGGATAAGGAAGAACGCCTTGGTTACGACCATGTCTACACACCTGTAATGGGAAGCGTGGACCTTTATAAAACTTCTGGACACTGGGATCATTACCAGGACGGCATGTTCCCTGTCATGGAAATGGAAAACGAACAGCTTGTCCTGCGTCCGATGAACTGTCCGCATCACATGATGGTCTATAAAAACAGTATCCACAGCTACCGCGAACTGCCAATCCGGATTGCCGAGCTTGGCTTGATGCACCGCTATGAAATGTCAGGTGCCCTTTCCGGCCTTCAGCGTGTACGTGGGATGACATTGAATGATGCGCACATATTCGTCCGTCCAGATCAAATCAAAGAAGAGTTCAAGCGTGTTGTGAACCTGGTTCAGGAAGTATATAAAGATTTCGATATCAAGGATTATTCATTCCGTCTGTCATATCGCGATCCGCAGGATACAGAAAAATATTTCGATGATGATTCCATGTGGGAAAAAGCACAAAGCATGTTAAAAGGTGCTATGGATGAACTTGGTCTTGATTATTTTGAAGCGGAAGGTGAAGCGGCATTCTACGGTCCTAAGCTTGATGTCCAGGTTCGTACTGCCTTAGGGAAAGATGAAACGCTTTCCACTGTTCAGCTTGATTTCTTGCTTCCTGAACGTTTTGATCTTAATTACGTCGGTGAAGACGGCAAGCAGCACCGCCCGGTTGTAATCCACCGCGGGGTCGTATCCACAATGGAACGTTTCGTTGCTTACTTGATCGAAGAATACAAGGGAGCATTCCCGACTTGGCTGGCACCTATCCAAGCACAAGTGATTCCGGTCTCACCAGAAGTGCACCTGGATTATGCGAAAGAAGTGCAGGAAAAACTTAAAGCGCAAGGCATTCGTGTCGACCTGGATACACGTGACGAGAAAATCGGTTATAAAATCCGTGAAGCACAAATGCAAAAAATCCCGTACATGCTGGTTGTTGGAGACAATGAAGCCAAAGAAGGCAGTGTGAATGTACGAAAATACGGTGAACAAAAATCGGAAACAATCGCTTTTGAAGATTTTGTTGCAGCGATTAAAGCCGAAGTAAGCCGTTAACAGCAAAAGGGGGACACATATCGTTGTGTCCCTCTTTTTAATTAAGGCATGATAAAATGAAACCATCATGTGAATATATGTCCGGCAATGAAAAGGAGGGTCAGCATGAAAAAGAAATTTTCTTATCTATTTGGGCCAACATTCCTTGCCATCATCATCTTATTGTTATTGGATGGTTATCGGCAATATGCGATTGTCCCGGTCCTGATTTTTTGGATAGCTCTATATTCTTGGGACACCATTGAGAAAAGGAAAAAGGCGAAAGAAAACTCTTAACTTTTGATGGTTCTATCCGTAGGGCCTGTAAAAAAAGAGGGAGTGGAAGAGATGGAAATTCGAAAGGCTACGAGGCAAGATGCCGGGAAATTGGCAGCTCTGATCAATCATGGTTCATGTTGTACAATCCAGGGGAAAGAAAAGCAACGGAGAGTAAATTGGAGAGGCAAATCGAGCAAATTGAAAGTAACCCCCGCTCCGTTTTCCTCGTTGCAGCAAGCGGCGGCGACTTGATAGGGTATCTCATCTTATTGGGCAATAATCTTAGCAGAACAAAGCATTCTGCCAAAATTGTTATCGGAATCTCCGAACAAGAGAGAGGAAAAGGAGTCGGTACGAAGCTGTTTCAAAAAATGGAGGAGCAAGCACTTGAATATGAAATCCGGCGCCTTGAATTGACCGTTATTGCCAACAATGAACCGGCACTTTCCCTTTATAAAAAGATGGGTTTTGAACTAGAAGGAACGAAACGGGACTTATTATTTTTCGATGAAAGCTATTATGACGAATTCTATTTGTCTAAATTACTTTAAAAAACGTATTGTCAAATAACAGAATGTCTGATAATATTAATTTTGTTGTGAAAAACGTATAAATTAGCATTTGACAAGTCATCAGTGTTTATGATATATTTCTAAAGTGAATTGAATACGTGTTTGAGGAAAAGAAGAAGCACCCGCTTCTCACCTGGTTGACGCAAGCAATGCAGTTAACAGGTCATGATTTGATTATTTGGATCTTTCTGAATGAGTCTATCAGTGTGGGTGCAGCATGCATCCACACTTTTTTATTATGATTAAATCCTGTAAGCGAGTTGTGAGCGTGACCGAATTGATTCAAATATTCGTATTCGCCAATATCTTTGGAGGTGGCTAACTATTAGTAAAGACGCGATGGTAAACGAGGGCATCCGAGCCCGTGAAGTTCGTCTTATTGACCAAAACGGAGAACAACTTGGAATTAAAACGAAATTCGAAGCATTGGAAATTGCCGCTCGTGTAAATCTTGATCTAGTTTTAGTTGCTGCAAATGCAAAGCCTCCGGTAGCCCGGATCATGGACTACGGAAAACACCGCTTCGAGCAGCAAAAGAAAGACAAGGAAGCACGTAAAAATCAAAAGGTCATCAGTCTTAAAGAGGTTCGTTTGAGCCCGACGATTGAAGAACATGATTTCAATACGAAGCTTCGCAACGGTATTAAATTCCTTGAAAAAGGCGATAAGGTAAAAGCTTCTATCCGATTCAAAGGACGTGCCATTACACATAAGGAAATTGGTCAACGTGTACTCGTTCGTTTTTCTGAAGCATGTAAAGAAGTGGCTACAATCGAGCAACATCCAAAAATGGACGGACGCAGCATGTTCATTATCTTAGCACCAAAAGCTGAAAAGTAATTGTAAAGTAATTTGTAATGAGGAGGAATACCTTATGCCTAAAATGAAAACTCACCGCGGATCTGCTAAACGTTTCAAAAAGACTGGATCCGGCAAACTTAAGCGTTCTAACGCTTACACAAGCCATTTATTTGCTAACAAATCTACTAAGCAAAAGCGTAAGCTTCGCAAAGCTAGCCTTGTAAGCAAAGGTGACTTCAAACGTATTCGTCATATGTTAGACAATATTAAATAAGTTCGATTTATCGAGTTAAATAGGAGGGAAATAACATGCCACGTGTAAAAGGCGGTACTGTTACTCGCAAACGTCGTAAAAAGGTAATAAAATTAGCTAAAGGTTACTATGGCGCGAAACATATTCTTTTCAAAGTAGCTAACCAACAAGTAATGAAGTCAGGAAACTATGCTTTCCGTGACCGTCGTCAGAAAAAACGTGATTTCCGCAAACTTTGGATCACTCGTATCAACGCTGCAGCACGCATCAACGGTCTTTCTTACAGCCGTTTAATGCATGGTCTAAAGCTTGCTGGTATCGAAGTGAACCGCAAAATGCTTGCAGATCTTGCTGTTGCTGACGAACAAGCTTTTGCTCAATTAGCAACTGCTGCTAAACAACAATTAGACAAATAAGTCTGACTGATATCAGCCACTCTCTTTTTTTAGAGGGTGGCTTTTTACATAGTTAAAGGAGGGGATGAGGATGCAAGTAGCATGGTTCATTGTAGCTTATGTGATCATCACGAACATCATCGGGTTTGCCATAATGGGAGTAGACAAAAGGAAAGCGCGTAATCGGGAATACCGGATCAGCGAAAAGACACTTTGGTTTTGGGCGGTCATAGGTGGAGGGACAGGTTCATTTCTGGGGATGAAGCATTTCCGCCATAAGACGAAGCATGCCGCTTTCAAGTGGGGCCTGCCGATATTGATGATTCTTCAAATAGGCTTATTGATTAAGATATTCATACAATGGTAATATGTAGCCCGTATGATGTATATGCTTGTAGAAGCAGCAAAGAGTAGCTGGAGGGAGAGCATGAATGATAAACTGACACTTGTGATGAGCTACGTTCAATCTGGCAGCGTGTTTGCACCGTTGATCTTTATCACTTTTCATCTATTAAGGCAATTTTTATTCATTCCCGTCATTGTGGTTTGCATGTCCGGCGGAGTTTTATTCGGGGCAGCTTTAGGAACCATATATTCCGTAATCGGTTTGACGTTGTCCAGTATGGCCTTTTATTTCGTGATCGGCAAATTTCCGAAAACAAAGGATAAGCTGCTGCGCCTTAAGAATAAGCTGTTTGGAAACCGAAAGCTAAACAGCCGGCAAATTGCAGTACTGAGACTAATACCATTCATACATTTTTATCTTTTGTCGCTTTGCTTATTGGAATCCAATAAAGGATTGAAAAACTATTTTTATCTATCCTTCATGACTAATATCCCCGTAGCCTTCGTATACACGGTTTTTGGCCACTATATTGCAGATTTCAGTCCGACTCTGATCGTCATTATTTTATTATCATTGACCTTATTGATATATTTATTGAGGGAGAAGCAGACGGTCGTACCATGGAAGGAATTTTTCCGTTCACATGATTAATATGGAGCCTTGAGTTCGTTTCTCAAGGCTCTTCATAACGCGCGGTATTTTTCACTATTCCAAAAATTCCTTAACTGGGCTTTTCCAATCAATGACGGCATCCGGATATTGTTTTTTTATGGCTGCTTCGATTTTTAAAAAGTCATTTCGCTTCAAGCCTTTCAGGCCTGCCACTTTTTTCGGCCATATGAAGATGGAGATGACTTCAAAGGAGCGTTCCGTCGTACCTAAATACTTTTCCCCTTCAAACATCACCCCGTTGTATGTCAGTAAAAAATTCTTTCGTATATTGGCTGTATCATCGAGCAAAAAGAATTTTTTCTGTTCATGTGCCAGCTCTAATTTTCTTTTCGGATTAAATAGGTATTTGATGACTGTATATATTAAGAAGATGATGAGAGCCAAAATAATGAACCGCATGATCAATACCATGGAGCTACCTCCCTAAACAGAGTGATTCCCTTCATTTACGTATGGGTTTTTAATAAGTTTCATTTATTTGATATAATTTAAAGGAAGACGATAGAAAGTAGTGATGATAATGAACATAGGTAAATTATTGGACATGCAGGCGGCTTTAGATGAGCATATACAATCCAAGCATGATTTGGGTGCTGAAGACTTGGTCGAACGTAAGATACTTGCCCTTTTAGTGGAGCTTGGCGAGCTGGCTAATGAAACGAGATGTTTTAAATTCTGGAGTCTAAAAGGCCCATCTGATAAAGAAACGATTTTAGCTGAATATGTGGATGGCATTCATTTCATTTTGTCACTCGGGATCGAACGGGGATTCGTGCCGGAAGTCCCATCTTCCCTCAAGGTGCAGCATAGGGATTTGACAGCTCAATTTACTGCCATTTACGGCTACATCAGTGAATTTCGCACGCAATTGACAGAGTCATCTTTCCAAAAGGTTTTTGCTGAGTATTTGCATTTAGGGGAGTTGCTTGGATTTTCGGCAGTGGATGTGGAAAAAGCATATGTAAGTAAAAATGAAGTGAACTATGAACGGCAAAAGCAAGGCTACTGATTGTTAATGCAATCGATATTCTGTATAATTATTCTTATAATGTAATTAATAGGGAGGTAAAAGCATGGTTCAATTAGATGAAACGTTAAGAATGCTGCGGGATTTAACGGATGCTAAGGGCATTGCAGGAAATGAAAGTGAAGTAAGAAAAGTGATGACCGAATACATAACACCATTTGCTGATGAAATATCGACAGATGGCCTGGGAAGTTTGATTGCGAAGAAAACGGGAGATGCAAACGGTCCGAAAATCGTCGTTACGGGGCATATGGACGAAGTCGGTTTCATGATTACCCAAATTGATGATAAAGGATTTTTGCGTTTTCAGCCGGTAGGAGGCTGGTGGTCACAGGTCATGCTGGCCCAACGCGTGACGATCGTTACAAGTAAAGGTGATGTAACTGGCATTATCGGTTCCAAGCCGCCACATATCCTGTCAGCGGAGGCGAGGAAAAAGCCGATTGATATTAAGGATATGTTTATTGATATTGGTGCAGCAAGCAAAGAAGAAGTTAGCGAATGGGGTGTGAAGCCAGGGGATATGGTTGTGCCATATTTTGAATTCACGGTCATGAATAATGAAAAGATGCTGCTTGCCAAAGCCTGGGACAATCGAATTGGCTGTGCAATTGCCATTGATGTGCTTAAACAGCTGAAAGATAGCGACCATCCTAATGTAGTTTATGGAATTGGCGCGGTGCAAGAAGAGGTCGGCCTGCGTGGTTCTAAAACATCCACATTCAAAATTCAGCCGGATATCGGTTTTGCCGTCGATGTCGGCATAGCTGGTGATACACCGGGGGTATCCGATAAAGAAGCGATGAGTAAGATGGGGGAAGGTCCGCAAATCGTCATCTATGATTCGTCGATGGTGGCACATAAGGGATTACGCGATTTCGTCACCGACACGGCTGATGAAATGAATATTCCTTATCAATATGAATCGATTCCGGGTGGTGGGACGGATGCCGGCTCCATCCATTTGACGGCAAATGGAGTACCTGCTCTGGCGATCACGATTGCCACACGCTACATTCATTCACACGCAGCAATGCTTCACAGGGATGATTATGAGAATGCCGTTAAGCTCATTGTCGAAGTGATCAAACGCCTGGACCGTGAAGCGGTAGATCGGATCATTTACGAGTAAGATAGTGAAATATGAAAATGGAGAGGGCCTAATTAGGTCCTCTCCATTTTTTCCTCATTTCTATTTATCTTCGACGATTATATAGACCGCTTTGATGGGCCCATGGACACCGACGACAAGATCCATTTCGATATCGGCGGAATTGCTCGGTCCTGTTATGAAATTAATGCAGGAAGGAACGATTTCGCCCCGGGTTACTTTCGAACGAATGGCCGCCGCAGCCTGGGTCATTCGCGGAACGATAGTGCTTTTTGGAATGATGGAAACATGGCAGGAAGGAAGGAAGCTGATGGAACGGCCGTGGTCCTTGTCGCTGAACAAGACGACGGTCGCTGATTCAGCTAGTGTCATCTCACTGAATGTGATTCCAATGTTAGCACTCTCGGCTTTCTCGATATTTTCTTTCCCTGCTTGGTGATCCCATACATGGACATCTTTTTCCTTTAAGATATCCTCTAACTTATAGGCAGAAAATCGATCGTCCTTAGGGATGATCAAGGGGCCATTTCCAAGTTCCTCGATCACCTGTTTTAAACACTGCATCACTTGCTTGGAGTCGGTAAGGTGAAACTGAGTATGTACCCGTTTACATTGCTCCTCCAATTCCGCGACAAGATCATTTGGTGTCGCATGTTTCAAAACTTCTTTTTGGGGGGCATGCTTCCATACGGGAACGGAAATGCCTTCCGTAATAGGAGCCCTTCCCAGG
The DNA here is from genome assembly GCF_033141925.1 of Peribacillus sp. CSMR9. Taxonomy (NCBI): domain Bacteria; kingdom Bacillati; phylum Bacillota; class Bacilli; order Caryophanales; family Bacillaceae; genus Peribacillus; species Peribacillus sp. CSMR9. The sequence continues at coordinate 154,914 of NZ_JAOPHO010000002.1, read as the reverse complement.
TTTTTGGCTATATTGTTTAAAAATGTCCCTTCATTGTGGATGGTTCCATTCATGATGGTTTCCCTCCTGTTTCCCGATTTTTGAACCAGTCCCGAAAGCTCTCTTTCCCTGGAGCAGGGAACTCGCGGCTTTCTGTCCAAGTTTTGAGTGGTCCCGGTCCTTTTGAGATGATATCCCCAGTTTTAAAAGGAGACATCGCTGATGGGGCCATTTTGGAACCGAACTTATAAAGCATAGGCGAGGCCGCACCGATTCCGAAAGCCTTCATGGCCATCTTTTCTGTAAATGGCGCCATTTTTTCCTTTTCAACGATGACTTCACGATGCTTCCTCAGTAAATCGTGAAGAGGGATCTTTACCGGGCAGGCATCAGTACAGGCAGCACAAAGAGTTGAGGCATACGGCAGCTCCTTGAAATCATCATACCCTCCGAGCAAGGGTGAAAGCACAGCACCGATTGGTCCAGGATATATTGAACCATATGAATGGCCGCCAACCTGGCGATAGACCGGGCATACATTTATACAGGCAGCACAGCGAATGCATTGAAGAACGGATTGAAATTCAGTTCCTAAAATGGAGGAACGTCCATTATCTACGATCACAAGGTGGAATTCCTCAGGTCCGTCTACATCGCCTTCATCACGCGGACCGGTAAGTGCGGTGATGTAACTGGTCAATCTTTGACCGACAGCGCTTCTTGTCAATAAACTGACAAGGACTTCGAATTCATCGAATGTAGGCACAAGCCGTTCCATTCCCATCACGGTGATTTGCGTTTTTGGAAGGGCAGTGACCAAATCGGCGTTTCCTTCATTCGTCACCAAACCGATCGAGCCCGTTTCCGCAATCGCAAAGTTGCAGCCGGTAATTCCCACATCGGCGTTTAAGAAATCTTTCCGGAGAATGCCCCGGACATGGGCGGTTAGCTCTTCCGGTTTTTCAGTTTGCGTATACGCAAGCTTCTCTTTAAAAACATCTCTTATCTGTTCTTTATTTTTATGGAGAGCAGGTGCCACGATATGGGAAGGGGGATCATGATCATCCACTTGTAAAATGTATTCACCAAGGTCCGTTTCAACGACATCGAGGCCAACTGCTTCCAAAGTTGCATTCAAATTGATCTCTTCCGTGACCATCGATTTGGATTTCACGACTTTTTTTGCATTCTTCTTTACAATGACATCTTTGATGTAGCCGCTTGCTTCCTCAGCCGTTTCAGCGAAGAAGACATGACCGCCCCTTTTCGAAACGTTTTCTGCAAGCTGGTGCAAATAGAAATCAAGGTTGCTGAGCACATGCTGCCGGATTTCTTCCCCAAGGGAACGCCAATCCTCCCAGCTTCCCAATTCATCAACGGCCGTCAGCCGCCGTCCGTGTAATCGTTCTTGGGCACTCGAAACGGCCAAACGCATAAAATCATTATGTATTCCTTCATCCACCCGGTCTTTAAACTTGGCAGAGCTGGTTTTCATAGCCATCGTCTTTCCCTCCTCGCTTTCTTTAAATACTATTCAGGACTTCCGCAATATGGAGCACTTTCACCGGTTGCCCCTTCCTTTGGATCCGTCCACCGATATTCATCAAACATCCTGCATCCCCACCTATTAAAATATCTGCCCCGGTATCTTCAATATTGCAGACTTTTTCCTCCACCATTTGCCCGGAAATGTCACCCATCTTAACTGAAAAGGTTCCCCCGAATCCGCAGCAATTTTGAGCATCTGGCAGAGGTGTCATTTCCAGTCCCTTAACATGGCTTAACAAAATGAAAGGTGCCTCCTTCACCTTAAGCAGCCGTGTCATATGGCATGAAGTATGATAAGTGGCCTTTCCCTTAAGGGTCGCCCCGACATCGGTCACTTTTAAGACATCCACGATGAATTGGGTCAATTCATACGTTTTATCCGCTAATGAGGCTGCCCTCTTTTCCCATTCGGCATCGCCTTTGAAAAGGACCGGATACTCTTTGAACATCGCTGCACAGGAACCGGAAGGGGTTACGATATATTCAGCAGCGGCAAACGTTTTAATCATCTTCTTCATAGCTTCCTTCGAATCCTTCGTATACCCGCTATTATATGCCGGCTGTCCACAGCATATCTGGGATTCCGGGAAATCGATCTCACAGCCTAATCTCTCGAGTAGCTCCACTGTTGCCTTACCGACATTGGATTGAAACAAATCAACTAAACATGTTGCAAAGAGAGTAACTTTCAATCTGAACTCCTCCTTTTTCGAATAGGTTAACAGGTCATCTGATGACTGAAAAATAGAAAAAGGAAATGGTTAAGAGAATAAACCAATTTCCAATATTTAAATGTAGTAATCATTTTCAAAGTAATATATCAATTTTATCTTTGTTTGTATAGAGTATTTTTGAAATTTTTAAGAAGATCAACTATTCTTTTGCTGTTTTTTTTGGATGACCCGGTTCAGTGATTCCTCGACGCTTTGAAGGTGAAACAGCATGGCATTGCGGGCTCCAGCTTCATCTTGAGCCACGATTGCATCATAGATCCGCGCATGCTGCTGATAAAGCTGCTTAAGTGTCATCTCTTCGGAATAAAGCGCAACCCGACGGATATCACGCATCTTTTCCGTCATTAATTCTGAAACGTGGTTCATCAATGTAATCAGCAGCTCATTTTGTGAAGCGTTTGCCACTGCAACATGGAAGGCAATATCCGCTTTATCACTAAGTTCTTCATCGTCGGATACCTGTTCCATATCAAAAAGCCTTTCCTTGAGTTCGATAAGGTCTTCTTCCGATCTTTTCTTCGCTGCCACTTCTGCCGTCCCAGACTCAAGGATTTTTCTAACTTCCAGCAAATGCTTGATATTATCTTGATCCATCAAAAGGGCAGCAGACAAGGGATGGTTCATGATGGTAGGGTCGAAGGTTTTAACGAATGTCCCTTCCCCTTGTTTTATTTCAATGAGACCCATTGAATTTAATGCACTTAATGCTTCACGGATGGCCGGACGCCCGACTTGGAAATTTTCCGCAAGCTGCTGAATGGAATCCAATTGTTCACCTGGTTTCAGATTACCAGACCGAATCATTTCATAAAGTTCATCGCTGACTTCTTCATAAATTTTTTTCGGCTTTATTTTTTTATACACCAAGTAGTAGCACCTCTATTTTCTATGAGTTTCTCTGGTTAATATTATATAACACAAATGATCTTGCACACTTCCAGAAGGTTAAAAATTAGCAAAAAATAAAAAAAATCTTGATTTTATATTTTTAATCATTTAATTTTAATGAATACTCATCAAGTCATCAGATGACTATGAATATTCGCATATGTAAGGGGTTTCAACTCGTGATTGATTTCTGAAAATTTTAAAAAATCTATAGAGAATGGAGTCGAAATGAATGACATGGACACAAAACTTTACGCCGATCACCGATAATTTAGTTTTATCATCTATTGCCGCACTCATCCCAATTCTTTACTTTTTCTGGGCACTTACCATCAAACGGATGAAAGGCTACTTTGCTGGTATAACGACGTTGCTTGTAGCTCTTGCAGTGGCAGTATTGATATATGGAATGCCTGCAGGAAAAGCAGTGATGTCTGCTTCACAAGGAGCGGTATATGGGCTGCTCCCAATCGGATGGATAATCATCACTTCAGTATTTTTGTACAAAATGACTGTTAGAAGCGGACAATTCAATATTATTCGCTCTTCGGTGCTTTCGCTTACCGAAGACCGCCGCCTTCAGGCTTTATTGGTGGCATTTTCTTTCGGGGCCTTTTTGGAAGGTGCCGCAGGATTTGGAGCACCTGTCGCCATTTCAGCCGCGCTTTTGGTTGGTCTCGGTTTTAACCCGCTATATGCAGCCGGGCTTTGTTTAATTGCGAACACCGCTCCGGTAGCATTCGGGGCGGTTGGCATACCGATCATCGCCATGGAAGGCCCAACTGGCATAGCTGCCATGGAAATTTCAAAAATGGTCGGCCGTCAATTGCCATTCCTTTCGGCTTTCATCCCGCTTTATCTCATTTTGATAATGACAGGGTGGAAAAGGTCGCTCGAAGTCTTGCCAGCCATTTTGGTTTCCGGATTTTCCTTTGCCATCACCCAATACTTAAGTTCAAATTTCCTTGGGCCTGAATTACCGGACATCCTTTCTGCGTTAGTGTCACTATTTGCATTAGCGATCTTCCTTAAATTCTGGAAACCTAAAACGATCTTTCGCTTTGCATCCGAGGAAACGGCAGCAGCTGTCGAGCAATTGGACGACACAGCCGAAGCGGAAACAAAGTACACGAAATGGCAGATATTCCATGCTTGGTCACCGTTCCTTCTGTTAACGGCTTTCATCACGATTTGGGGGATGAACCCAATTAAGCCGGCGCTCTCAGGGCATTATGAAGGCACCAATGTGTTGCTTGGCGGAATCAATGAAATCGGGAAACTATTAACCTTCCAAATCGAAGTGCCAGGTCTGCATAATGAAATAATAGGAAACAATGGACTGCCAATCGCCGCTTTTTATAAAATAGAACTGCTTGGAGCAGCCGGGACCGCCATTTTGCTGGCTGCCATCGTTACGAAGTTCATAGCACAAATGTCAGCAAAAGATTTTTCGAGCACCTTTGCCGAAGCGATGAATGAGTTGGCGAAACCGATTTTGATGATTTCTTCCGTTGTGGCTTTTGCCTACGTAACGAATGCTTCAGGCATGTCGACTACACTCGGGATGACCCTGGCAAAATCGGGGGATTTGTTTCCGTTCTTTGCCCCTGTTCTAGGCTGGCTGGGTGTGTTCATTACCGGGTCGGATACATCAGCCAATCTCTTATTTGGCAGTCTTCAGAAAGTCACCGCTCTTAAAGTGGGGATGGAACCGGTCCTGGCGCTTGCGGCAAACTCATCCGGAGGGGTCACCGGAAAGATGATTTCACCCCAATCGATAGCGATTGCTTGTGCTGCCGTTGGATTGGCGGGCAGGGAATCTGAATTATTGAGATTCACGCTAAAGCATAGTTTATTCTTATTACTGCTTATTTGTGTGATCACCTTCTTGCAAAATGGCGTCCTTTCCTGGATGATTCCATAAGTATGAGGCTCCCTTTTGGGAGCCTCGAAATATTTTCCAAGCTCATTCAAAAAAAGGAGGAAATCTAATGCAATTGGCAGCAGTGGCAGAAAAATTGGTTCATGAGGTTCGGAAGCTGATTGATGAGGAAATCATCATTATTGATCATGCTGGCACGATTATCGCAAGCACCGATAGCAGCCGTATTGGATCTTACCATGAAGGAGCCATCCACGCTTTCAACAATCGTGAAAAATTGATCATCAATAAACAGGATGAACGAAGTTGGAAAGGGGTGAAAGCAGGAATAAATCTACCCATTTTCTTCAACAAGGAAGCCGTTTGTGTAATTGGAATTACGGGAGACCCCAAACATGTTTCCCCCTATGCAGAACTTTTAAAAAAGATGACGGAGATGTTCATTCAGGAAAGCTATCACATCGAACAAGTAGAATCCCAATCACGGCTGATGGAATTCTTTGTATTTGAATGGCATCAGCTGCAGCTGTTCAATGAGCCATTCCTTCAGAAGGCTAAGTTGCTTGGGGTCGATGTTCATGCAGACCGAATCATCACCCTAGGTGAATTTAAGACTGAAAAAATCATCGAACCCCATGTGTGGAAAACGCTTCAGATATACATAGGTCAGCAGCATCGCAAGGACATCGTTGTCCGTTGGGGGAGGAATCAATTCGTCATTCTTTCAATAGCCGATTTTATCGGTTCAAAAATCCAACAATTAAAGAAATTAAGTAAACTGCAAAGAAAACTGGAAGAGAGTTCGGGTTATAAAGTGTGTGCAGGGGTTAGTTCGCGTACACCGGGATCCGCATTCAGGCAAGCATTTTTTAAAGCGGAACGTTCCTTGAAAATTGCGTTTCCTTCATCGGGAATTATATTTGACGAGGACTTGAAGCTTGAGGTCCTGCTTGATGAAGTTACGACTGAAACAAGACAGGAATATTTATCCCGGACGATACAGGATTTGCTTCCTAATGAGGAGCTGCTTAAAACCCTTTCCATGTATTTTGCATGTGATCTATCTTTGAAAGAAACCGCTGCAGCCCTACATATCCATATCAATACCCTCCATTACAGGCTCAAACGCATAGAGGCTTTGACCCAACTCAATCCTAGGAAGCTAGCCGATTTAGTCATTATGTATCTATCCTTAAGAGTATTGGATAAACATCCAAATTAATTCTATGTAAATCTGTAAATTCTATATGTTCATACATAGAAGGTTGAATGTTTTTTTTCTTATACTTAAATCATATAAAAATATTGAATTCCATTTTATTTATGAGGGGGATATACATGTTAACAAAGCAGGTTAAGCATCTACTTCTTGCCATCGTTGGCCAGGAAAATTACGATGACTCGAAAGTGGAATGCCTTGTCTATTCATATGATGCAACGCCAGGGTTTCAAGCGATGCCGGATGCTGTCATTAAACCGGGCTGCACAGCCGAAGTCGCAGCCATCGTCAAAGTTTGCAACGAATACAGTGTTCCAATCATCCCACGCGGATCTGGGACGAATTTGAGCGGAGGCACCTGCCCGACAGAGGGGGGGCTTGTCCTATTGTTCAATCGGATGAATTCATTACTTGAAATAGATGGAGAAAACCTAACGGCAACCGTACAACCTGGGCTCATCACATTGGACTTGATTTCTGCAGTTGAAGAGAGGGGCTTGTTTTATCCGCCCGATCCAAGCTCGATGAAAATCTCCACGATTGGCGGCAACATTAATGAGAACTCTGGTGGACTGCGAGGGTTAAAGTATGGAGTCACCCGTGATTATGTCATCGGGCTTGAAGTGGTCCTTCCGAATGGGGACATCATTCGAACAGGGGGCAAGCTTGCCAAAGATGTAGCTGGATATGATTTAACGAAGCTTTTTGTCGGCTCAGAGGGGACCTTGGGCATCGTTACGGAAGCGATCTTAAAGCTGATCCCAATCCCGGAAATGACAAAGACCATGCTTGCCTTATATCAAGATCTGGATGCTGCAGCTCAGTCAGTGGCCAAGATCATTTCCAATAAAATCATTCCTGTTACATTGGAATTTCTTGATCGGCCGACTTTGATCGTGGTTGAAGACTTCGCGAAAATCGGTTTGCCCACCAATGTGGAAGCCGTCCTGCTGATTGAACAGGATGGTCCGCCTGAAGTGGTGGAACGTGATATGAAAAGGATGGCCGATATTTGTCTAGAGGAAAAGGCGGTTTCCGTGGAAATTGCCGAAACGGAATCTGACGCTGTTGCCTTGAAGACCGCAAGACGGACAGCCCTTTCCGCACTGGCACGCCTCAAGCCGACGACCATTTTGGAAGATGCTACCGTTCCCCGGTCGGAAATTGCCAAAATGGTTAGAGCGATTAATGAAATTGCCAGCAAGCATAACGTGAACATTTGCACTTTCGGTCATGCTGGGGATGGGAACCTGCATCCAACGTGCATTACCGACGCTCGTGATCATGATGAAATGGAGAGAGTGGAGCAAGCTTTTGCCGACATTTTTGCCGTGGCTATCGACCTTGGCGGGACGATCACCGGTGAACATGGTGTGGGAGCGATGAAGGCACCTTATCTTGAGTGGAAGCTGAAGAAAGAAGGGATTGCCGCCATGAGAGCGATTAAACAAGCTTTCGATCCCAATAACATCATGAATCCCGGTAAAGTATTTGCCAAGGAAAGCAGGAAAAGGGTGGTGGTATCTTCATGACGACGGCTCAGGAAAGGGAGACCATTGCCATTCAATTCGCGGAAAAAATGGATGAAGATGAATTGTTGAATTGCATGCGCTGCGGCTTTTGCTTACCCCATTGTCCGACATACATTGAATCGGGGTTGAAGGAATCCCATTCACCAAGGGGCAGGATTGCAATTATGAAAGCGGTGGCGGATGGTGTGATTGGGCCAGATGAGGATGTAGAGCGTTCTTTGAGTCTTTGCCTCGGCTGCAGGGCTTGTGAGCCTGTCTGTCCATCTGGTGTGAAATATGGACATCTTCTTGAAGAAGCAAGGGATATCATCCATCAGAATAAAAAACACAGTCTCCCTGTAAAAACGATCCGCAAGGCCGTTTTTAGTGGACTATTCCCGCATCAGGAGCGAATGCAGACCATGACAAGTTTGCTTGGCTTCTATCAGAAATCAGGCCTGCAATACATGGCCCGTAAAACGGGAGTCCTGAACATGCTTCCGGATAATTTGGCAACCATGGAAAAAGTGCTGCCAAAAGTCCCGAAAAAATCAGAAATGAAAAATAGGCCAACCGAACTGCCTGCAATCGGAACTGCACTCAAAAAGGTGGCTTTCTTTTCCGGCTGTTTGATGGATACGCTGTTTTTGGAAACGAACAAGGCCACACTAAAGCTTCTTCAGCTGGCTGGATGTGAAATCGTGATTCCGAAATCACAGGCCTGTTGCGGGGCGCTTCATGGGCACAGTGGTGAAAAAGAAGGGGCAAAGCAACTGGCCAAGCGTAATATTGAAGCTTTTGAAACGGACGAAGTGGATTATATTATTACGAATGCCGGCGGTTGTGGAGCTTTTCTCATAGATTATGATCATTTGCTCCAAGATGAACCCGAATGGCATGACCGGGCAATCGTATTTAAAAATAAGCTGAAAGATATCAGCGAGATCCTTGTTGATTTGCGTTTTCAGGAAAAAGTTCGACTGAAACTGCCAGATCAATCAGTAACTTTTCAGGATTCCTGTCACTTACGGAATGTGATGAATACCTCCTTGGCTCCGCGAATTCTCCTTCAATCGATAGAAGGAATCGATTTCAGGGAAATGAAGGATGCGGATCGCTGCTGCGGCTCGGCAGGAATTTATAATATTGTTGAATCAGAGATGTCCATGAATATTCTCGACACTAAAATGGTGCACGCTAAATCGACAAAAGCCGATATTGTTGTCACGGCAAACCCTGGCTGTCTGTTACAAATGCAATTGGGGATCGAGAGGGAAAATTTGGGGGCATGTACGAAAGCGGTCCATATTGTGGACCTGCTTATGGAGGCAGTTGATCTATAAAGCTTTCAAAGTGGTACATGAAAATAGTGACATAGCAGAATTTGGTTAAACATTACATTTTAAAAAATGGGGAAACCCTTGTAAAACTTGGATTTCATTTGAAAAAATGTTCTGTGCTGAGAACAAAATGTAAATGATATAACATAAATGAAATATTGATTTCTCGTTTACTTAGGTATATGGCGGGTAGAGTTTATATATAGCATCCACTAAACCAGTCAACAAAACCTAAGGAGGAATATTAAATGAATAAAACAGTATATGGAGTATATGAATCAAATGCAGAAGTGATCCAAGCAATCAATGTACTAAAGGCCAAGGGGTTTGAAGGTGACGATATTACGGTCGTCGCAGACAAGGCAGAAACATTGGATTTTACGAACCATCAACGCGAAACTGATGTTCATACAATGACGAATGTTCCTAACGACGAATCATTTATGGACAAGGTGGCACGCTTCTTCATGCCGGAAGATACGGCAGACCTTTCAACAAGATTGGCGAACGCAGGTCTTTCGAATAGTGAAGCGGCTGAACATGTCTTTGATGTAGAAAACGGAAAAGTCCTGGTTCTTGTCGATGAAAGTGAAGGCCACCTTGGAACGGCAAGGGATAAATTCACGACTGGAACAACGGACACTGCCCGTACAAGGCTGGATACAAACTCTGCCAACCCCCTTTACAACGGTACCGAAAAAGCCGATGCATTAAATAAAGAAGATGTATATGGAGTGAACGGGCAAGGCCGTGAATTGCCTGAAGATGAAAGGACGCTTCGACTCAGGGAAGAACAGCTGAACATTGATAAAGAAAGAGTTCAGACAGGCGAAGTGGTCATTAATAAAGAAGTCAATGAACAGCATAAAACGATTAATGTCCCTGTTGAACACGAAGAATTGACAGTCGAGCATAGATCAGTTTCAGGACGTGAAGCGAATCAGGAAACTGGAAGCATTGGAGATGGGGAAACATTACGTATCCCCGTTGTTGAAGAAAAATTGGAAGTTTCGAAAAAACCGGTTGTCACAGATGAAATCGTCATCAAGAAACATGCTGTACAAGAAACGGAACAAGTTCAGGATACCCTTAAAAAGGAAGATATCCAGCTTGATAGTACAGATGAATCGATCGTAAATGAAAAAAAGGCAACTGAACGAAAAATCGACCGCTTCTAAGAGTGAAGGAAAGGGCCTGCAGTTTTTAAACTGCAGGTTTCTTTTTGATTTTAAAGCCTGGCTAAAGGTTCGAACTTAGGGGAGGCAAACCTTTGAATGAGCCATTTTTTGTTTAAATAACGCCCATCAGGGTATAAATACACATAAGAAGGAATATCGGAATGATCAGAGGAGGAAGATGCATGGAAAAAACATTATATGGTGTTTTTAATACGGAAAAAGAAGTAATCCAGGCTATACAATCCCTCCAGGAAAAAGGGGTTCATGAAAGTGAAATAACTGTAATGGCTGATAAGAAAGAAGATTTGGATTTTTTCAATGAAAAGCCGGGTCCGGATGTGGATGTCGTTACGAACTCTAATGAGGATTCCTTCATTGATAAGATGAAGCACTTTTTCCTGAACGAGGGTTCAGAAGATATAAGGAACCGATTAGGTGACTTAGGGCTTTCCGATAGTGAAGCCACCGCTTATATAAATGAAGTGGAGGCCGGGAAATTCCTGATTCTTTTAGATGAATCGAAAACCGTATCACAACGAGATGGCGAAACTTCCAAAGGCATGAAGGATACGGACGGATTATCTGAAGTGAATCCGCTTAAAACAGGGGTGGTGAACAATCCGGACCCGAACCTTTTTCCTGAAACAACAGCGAATGCATATCAAACAAGGGAAGTAGAAGCACAGCCAGGAAGAAACGAGGAACTCCACGGAAATTCTGCTAACATCTTTGAAAAGGAAGAGCTGGATATGAAGCAAGCCCAAGAAAGGGAAATCAGTGGGAACTCCATCGGAAAATATAAGGAGCAAAAGCCGGGGGATCATTTAGGGAAATTAGCAAGCGACCCCAATGCAGACGCTAAAAAAGCTTTGGATGCTCAAGGAGCACTGGATCGGACCGGGCAGCAGGGGAAAGGCTTGATGGATGAATACATCAAAAATCGAATTAACACAGATAATCTGTAAGACCCGAAATAACAGCCTGCGCAAGGCTGTTATTTCAGTTTGAAGACAAAAGGGGTTCTATCTAAATTTCAAAACAAAGTTGATTGGAAGGGGTGTGTGAGACTCCTGCGGGAAAAGCGAGTGCCTGGAGGCAGCGTTCAAATTGTCTACAGCCTTCACAAGGCTGTAATTTTTTAGGATTGCGAAAAAACCCTTTAGGCAAGGGGTTTCCTCGTTTATTAGTTAGGAATCCCCAATGGACTATTTGCTTGTTTATTGATAAAGCCGCAAGGTATAATGACATAGGAATTTTATTTTAAGTAGAGTAACAAGGAGGGGGAGAAACATGGAAAAAAACGTATATGGTGTTTTTGACTCTAATCCGGAACTACTTGCTGCAATTCAGGACTTAAAAGCTAAAGGCGTGACTGGCAACCAAATGACAGTAGCAGCTGATATAAAAAACGATGTGCAGCTTGGAAATGAACATACGGATATACTGATCATCGCCAATCAGGATAAGGAGGACACTTTTTTTTTGAGAATCTTCCACTACTTCACAGATGAAGGATCTGGAGATTTACGCAGCTTTTTCACGAAATACGGCTACTCTTTTGCTGAGACAAAAACGATGCTTGAAGAAGTGAGCGGAAAAAAGTTCATCTTGCTGCTTGATGAGGAAGTCTCCATCGAAGAACTGAAAGCCGGCAAAGCGAAATCAAAAAAATAACAGCCTTTGAAGGCTGTTATTTTTTTAATCCTGCTTCAAGGGCAGTGATCATTTCCTGTTTTTCCTGTTCAGATGAATTTTGCCAGATGACCTCGAATAATACTCCCAATCCAGGAAGCATTTTTTCCTCGCCATTCTGTATGGCATCGACAATCGTGTCTTCTAGCTGATCTTGCGAATTTCCAGATACATTTTGGATGATCGCATTACGTAGGTTTAAATTCACAATTATTCCTCCTCTAACACATAATGACTGACATTAATAGCATTTCACAAACTGGCATGCAATATGTATGTGAATTGCGTTATAATAGGAAAATCAGTGTGAAGTTAAAGGAGCGTTTACCCTTGAAATATATTGAATCCATAAAAAACCCGCAAGTGAAGCAATGGAAAAAGCTATTGACGAAAAAAGAACGCGATAAAACAGGCAAATATTTAGTCGAGGGTTTTCACCTAGTTGAAGAAGCCTTAAAAGAAGAAATCGTCCTGGAAGTGATCGTAAATGAAGAAACTGAAATGCCTGGCCATTTTAAGCTGGAAGGAACAGAAGTCATTTATGTGAAAAGTGATATTATGAAAGCGATTTGCGATACCGAAGCCCCACAGGGAATTGCAGCGGTTTGTGAACAGAAATTAACGAACATGACGTCCATTAATCCGGATAAACTATTGTTGATCGATGCCGTACAAGATCCGGGGAATATTGGAACGATGATCAGGACAGCGGATGCGGCAGGAATCGATGCGGTCATTCTTGGCGAAGGATGTGCCGACTTGTATAATCCCAAAGTGGTCCGTTCGACGCAAGGGAGCCTATTCCATATGCCTGTCATTAAAGGGAACCTTTCAGAGATCATCGATGAGCTGAAGCAAATCGGCACACCTGTTTATGGCACGGCATTGGAAGGAGCATCCCCATTTGAAGAAGTGGAAAAGTCTTCTCGTTTTGCCCTGCTGGTCGGCAATGAAGGTCAAGGAGTGTCTAAGGAATTACTAAAGAAAACGACTAAAAACCTTTATATCCCCATCTACGGAAAAAGCGAATCACTGAATGTGGGGATCGCTGCCGGGATTTTAATGTACCATTTACGAAAATCGATTTGAAACGGCCGTGGAATTATAATATAATAAAACAGAATTTTATATTGAAACAACGATGACAAAGAGTAGTAGCTTAAGTTATCCATATCCAGGGAAAAAATGCCTTGACTGAAAGCATTTTTATGGCACCTTAAGGGAATTCACCTTTCGAGTTGGCATTGGGAAGACAGATTGTCCGAAAAATGTTCCGGTGAAGAGCCGTTATTTTTAATGAAGTGAGTGCAGAAGTTTATTTGTTCGTGCACTAATAAGGGTGGTACCGCGATACATAGACCTCGTCCCTTTAGGGATTGGGTTTTTTTTGTGTTCATTTTTACAACAGGAAAATAAAGGAGGAAGACATGATGCAGGAACGTTTACTAGAACTGCAGGAAGAAGCGTTGCAAAAAGTTGCCGCCGCTTCCGAATTAAAAGAACTGAATGAAGTCCGTGTTGCTTATTTAGGGAAAAAAGGGCCAATCACTGAGGTATTGCGCGGCATGGGTAAATTATCAGCCGAAGAACGTCCGAAGATTGGGGCACTAGCCAATGATGTTCGGGAAGCGATTGCAACAAAGATCGAGGAGAAACAAAAAGCACTTGAAACTGCGGCAATCAATGCAAAGCTGGCAACTGAAACGATTGACGTCACACTCCCAGGACGTCCGGTTAACAAGGGGAATCTTCACCCATTAACACGTGTCGTGGAAGAAATCGAAGACTTATTCATCGGAATGGGTTATACCGTTGCAGAAGGTCCCGAAGTTGAAAGCGACTACTACAACTTCGAGGCACTTAACTTGCCAAAAAGCCATCCTGCACGTGATATGCAGGACTCATTCTATATCACGGATGAAATCCTGATGCGTACGCACACTTCACCTGTTCAAGCTAGAACGATGGAAAAACATAAAGGTCAAGGTCCTGTTAAAATCATCTGCCCAGGAAAAGTATATCGCCGAGATAACGATGATGCGACACACTCCCATCAATTCCAGCAAATTGAGGGCTTGGTCATCGATGAGAACATCAGCATGAGCGACCTGAAAGGGACGCTTGATGTATTTGCGAAAAAAGTATTTGGGCAAGACCGTGAAATCCGACTTCGTCCAAGTTTCTTCCCATTTACGGAGCCTTCTGTCGAAGTGGATATTTCTTGTAAAATCTGTGGTGGTAAAGGCTGCAGCGTTTGTAAACAAACAGGCTGGATCGAAGTGCTTGGCGGCGGGATCGTTCATCCGAACGTCCTTGAAATGGCTGGCTTCGATTCCAAGAAATACTCGGGATTCGCATTTGGAATTGGCGTGGAACGGATTGCCATGTTGAAATACGGTGTGGATGATATCCGTCACTTCTATACGAATGATGTCCGATTCTTAAAACAATTCAACCATCACGAAGCATAAATTTTTATTTTAAAAAGGAGGACCTACCATGTTTGTGTCATATAAATGGTTACAAGATTATGTTGACCTTTCAGGCATCAATGCGACGGAACTAGCTGACAAAATCACGAAAAGCGGCATTGAGGTTGAAGGGGTAGAAAAGAAGAGTGAAGGGCTTAAAGGAGTCGTCATCGGGCATGTCATTGAACGTGAACAGCATCCAAATGCGGATAAATTGAATAAATGCCAAGTTGATATCGGTGCCGAAAATCCCGTCCAGATCATCTGTGGAGCACCGAATGTCGATAAAGGCCAAAAAGTCGCAGTCGCTACCGTTGGCGCAGTCCTTCCAGGTAATTTCAAAATCAAAAAAGCGAAACTTCGCGGAGAAGAATCGCACGGGATGATTTGCTCGCTTCAAGAATTGGGCTTCGAATCCAAGCTTGTGTCAAAGGACTATGCAACAGGTATCTTCGTCTTCCCTAATGATGTGGAAGTAGGGAAAGATGCATTGGAAGAACTTGGTTTAAGTGATGAAGTGCTGGAACTTGGGCTGACTCCAAATCGTTCTGACGCATTGAGTATGCTTGGTGTTGCATACGAAGTGGGTGCCATCTTAGGCCGGGAAGTGAAATGGCCGGTTGTCGAGAAAGAAGAGGCAGCTGAAAAAGCATCTGATAATATCAGTGTCAAAGTGGAAGCGAAAGAAGATAACCCGATATACATTGCTAAAATCATCAAAGATGTTAAGGTCGGACCCTCACCGCTTTGGATGCAGACTCGGTTAATGTCTGCAGGTATCCGACCTCATAATAATGTGGTCGATATCACGAACTACATTTTACTTGAATATGGTCAACCGCTACATGCCTTTGATTATGACCGCTTTGGTTCAAAGGAAATCGTCATTCGCAGAGCGAAGGATGCTGAAAAAATCGTAACTTTGGATGAAGCGGAACGGACTTTGACGCCTGACCATTTAGTGATCACAAATGGCAGCGAGCCTGTTGCGATTGCTGGTGTGATGGGCGGAGCGGATTCCGAAGTGAAAAATGATACAACGAACATCATTATTGAAAGTGCATATTTTGCAGGTACAGTAGTTCGTAAAGCTTCAAAAGACCACGGCTTGCGCAGTGAAGCAAGTGCCCGTTTTGAAAAAGGCGTCGATCCGGCCCGTGTTCGTGAAGCTGGAGAACGTGCCGCACAGTTGATTGCACAATATGCTGGCGGAACAGTCTTACAAGGAACGGCTGAAGTTGACGAATTGACAATGGAACCAGCGGTCATTAGCATCACACTGGAAAAAATCAACACACTTCTTGGAACAAGCATGAGCGTAACTGAAGTGGAGTCGATCTTCAAACGCCTGCAATTCGGCGTGGAACTTGACAATGAAACGTTCACAATCACTGTCCCTACGCGCCGTGGCGATATTACGATTGAAGCTGATTTAGTTGAAGAGGCTGCACGTTTATACGGATATGATAACATTCCAGCTACGCTGCCGATCGGTTCTGCTACTCCAGGCCAATTGACTGACTATCAAATTAAACGGCGGAAAGCACGTCGTACCCTTGAAGGCGCAGGCCTTTATCAAGCGGTGACCTATTCACTTACAAGCCAGGAAAAAGCGTCCCAATTCGCATTGGAAGCAAGAGAATCCATTCGTTTAGCAATGCCGATGAGTGAAGAACGAAGCCAATTGCGTTTGAGCATCGTACCTCAATTGCTGGAAGTCGTGAAATATAACAATGCCCGCCAAATTGATTCACTGGCACTGTATGAAATCGGTTCGGTATTCTTTAAGCAGGACGAACAAGAACTGCCTGAAGAAAAAGAACATATTGCTGGAGCCATCACTGGCCTATGGGAGTCGCATCTATGGCAAGGTGAAAAAAAACCAGTGGATTTCTTTGTAGCCAAAGGCGTGATCGAAGCATTATTCGATACACTGGGATTAGCTGATCAAATCAGTTATCGCCAAGCGGAAATTAACGACATGCATCCAGGACGGACAGCAGAAGTACTGTTGAATGGTGATGTGATTGGCTTTATCGGCCAAGTGCACCCAACTGTCCAAAAAGACTTGGATATTAAAGAAACATACATTTTCGAACTTTCCTTAAAAGCATTGGCCGAAGCCGAAGTCGCGCCGATTGCATACCAAACCATTCCGCGCTATCCATCAACTACACGCGATATCGCGCTCGTTGTGGATCAAGCTACGAAAGCCGGGGACATTCAGAATATTATTGAAGAAGCCGGTGGCAAACTGCTGAAAGAAGTAAGCATCTTCGACTTATACGAAGGTGAAAGAATGGAGGAAGGCAAGAAATCCATTGCCTACTCACTGAAATACTTCGACCCGGAACGGACGCTAACGGACGAAGATATTACAAAAGCACATGAAAAAGTGCTTGAAGCCGTTAAAGAAAAAGCTGGCGCAGAACTTAGAGGATAAAACCAAAAAGACAGCTCCCTGAATCTTGGGAAGCTGTCTTTTTATGAACTCACGAGTAAAGCGTGTGAACTCACGAGTAAAGCGTGTGAACTCACGAGTAAATGGTGTAAATTCACGAGTAAAGCGTGTGAACTCACGAGTAAATGGTGTAAATTCACGAGTAAAGCGTGTGAATTCACGAGTAAATGGTGTAAATTCACGAGTAAAGCATGCGAATTTACGAGTAAAACGTGTTTTTCATCAATAAAAAAGCGGCTGTTCCCTTATTTATGGTATTTCTGTTGATATAATCGCTTCGCTTTTTCTGTATTGGCGAAGTGGATTTTCGTGAATTCGTTCAATGAATCGATTCCTTTTTCATGAATCAATCTTGCAGCTGCTTCATCGACTGCAAAGCCGGCACCTTTAGGGATTTTGAATCCGGCTTTTTCACTCAGCAAATCAAAGCGTTTGACGAATGCATATCGGGCCAGGATGGAAGCGGCTGCCACTCCTAGGTGTATGCCTTCCGCTTTTGTGCATAAATAGGTGGCATTAGCTTGAAAGAGTTCTTGGCCTTTTAGGTAATTGAAAAATACATCTGGTTGAGCGAATTGATCAATAAGGACCGCTTCCGCTTGTTCCGGGTGCATTTTTTGCATGAGATGCTTGATTGCTTGGTTATGGAGGAGGGCCTTCATTTTTCCTTGTGACATTCCCTTTGCCTGCAGCGTATTATATTTCGGGTTGTCGCATGTGAGCAGACTGAATGGCACCACATCCTTAATCTGTTTGGCAATTTCGATAATCTGTGGATCTTTCAGGTTTTTGGAATCCTGGACACCAAGTTCCTTCAATAGGGCGAGTTGCTCCTTTTTTGCATATACGGCTACAACGGTGATCGGGCCGAAATAATCTCCTGTTCCTACTTCATCGGAACCAATCACTGACATGATTCCAATATTTGCAGGTGGTGAATATCGATGGACGTTGACTGATGCGGATGATGCCGTTTTTTTCTTTGGAGCCGCAGCGGTGGTACCTTGTTGCCATTTTACCGCTTCTATTTCGGCATTCTTACCTTGAAAGAGTACTTTGCCGGATTTATAGGCGGTCACCGTACATAACGGCGGTTTGGCGGAAAAGATGCTCCCTGGCGGCAGTTTGGCGGCTAAGGATGAAGAATAATGGGATTTCATCACCTTTATTTGTTCAGGGCTGATAAGTAAAACAACATGGGACATAATGGGTAAACTCCTAACATCATTTTATTTTTCAGGTAATTTTCATCCTAGAGTCGTTTTCATCTGACAAATTATTGCAGTTTTTATGCGAGAAATGACGCTGTACTATCTTTCGTGACGAAAAACTTCATGATATGATAGAATTAGGATTGTTTAGATTGGGGGCATCATTTTGTCAGACGATAAACGAAATAAAACAACAGTTGATATATACGGTCAACCATACACAATCGTCGGTACAGAAAGCGCAAGTCATATGCGCCTGGTCGCTTCGATGGTTGACGAAAAAATGAGAGAGATCAGGATGAAAAATCCATATTTGGATACAAGCAAGCTAGCGGTACTAACGGCCGTGAATACCATCCACGAATATATTAAATTAAAAGATGAACTAGACCAGCTTCAACTGGAATTAAAGAGAGAGAAGGACTGAGTACATGCTTGATTTAGCAATTCTGGCCATTCTTTTAATCGGTTTATTAATCGGTTTAAAGCGTGGCTTCATTTTACAAATGGTTCATATGACAGGGTTTATAGTAGCCTTCATCGTCGCATATGTATTTTACGGAGATCTTGCTCCCAATTTGAAATTGTGGATCCCGTTTCCAACGATGAGTGATTCCTCGACCCTTAATATGTTTTTCGATACAGTCGGGCTTGAAACGGCGTATTACAATGCGATTGCCTTTGCGATCATTTTCTTTGCTGCCAAGATTCTTTGGCAAATGATAGGATCTATGCTCAATTTCATTACCCATCTTCCGATTTTAAAACAGCTGAATCGCTGGGGTGGAGGGATATTGGGTTTTCTCGAAGTCTATCTTATCATGTTTATTATATTATATATAGCTGCCATGCTGCCAATGGATTCCATCCAGAAACCATTAACGGAATCTTTTCTGGCAGAAACGATCGTGAAACATACGCCGTTCCTGTCCGAGCAAGTGAAAGACCTTTGGTTTAATGAATTAAAACAATCTTAATGTCAATATACGAGGGCCTGCCTCCCTTTCTCAAAGTCCTAGATTCCTATACTTTGAACGGGGGAGGCCCCTTTTTATGTAGTTGAATGTTATCTCCCTCCAATTTGGTTCGAAAGTTAAGAATCGGACTGCTTGTACTTTACCTCCAAGAAAGGTATCTTTAAGAAAGTAAACATGGGACACCCTACTAATTTTTTCGGCGGTGAATTAAATGACAATTAATAAAAAAGATATCATTAAATTATTAGAAAAAATCGCAATATATATGGAATTAAAAGGAGAGAACCCGTTCAAGGTTTCAGCTTTCCGAAAGGCAGCAGGCGCCTTGGAAACGGATGATCGGAGCCTTACAGCTATCGAAGACTTTACCGCTTTAAATGGAATCGGGAAAGGAACGGCATCTGTCATCGAAGAGTATATAAATGAGGGGAAATCTACCGTACTTGAAGAGCTGCAGGAGCAGGTGCCGAAAGGGTTGATTCCGCTCTTGCAGCTTCAGGGTTTGGGCGGGAAGAAAATTGCCAAACTTCATAAAGAGCTGCATGTCAATGATGTGAATGATCTTAAAATCGCCTGTGAAGAGGGCAGGGTCGCGGCGCTTGCCGGTTTCGGCAAAAAAACGGAAGAGAAGATCCTGTCTGCAATTGCCGAGGCAGGTTCAAGGCCTGAACGGCTGCCCCTTGCCTTCATGAGGCCGATTGCGGATGTTATTGAAACGGCCCTAGCGAACATGGAAGGCATCATACGATCATCCAGAGCCGGCAGCATCCGGCGTATGAGGGAAACGATCAAGGACCTCGATTTCATCATCTCGACAGATCATCCCGATGAAGTCAAGAATCAACTGCTTGCTTTAACGGGCATAAAACAAGTGATTGCAGCCGGTGATACAAAAGTATCGGTCGTGCTTGATTATGAATATGATATTTCTGTCGATTTCCGAATTGTGAAGGATAAGGAATTCATCACGACACTCCATCATTTTACCGGTTCGAAAGATCACAATGTGCGGATGCGCCAGCTGGCTAAAGATCGCGGAGAGAAAATCAGCGAATATGGTGTGGAGGTGGTTGAAACCGGTGATGTACTGACGTTTGAAACGGAAGAACAATTTTATAATCATTTTGGCCTTCCATTCATTCCCCCAGAGCTGCGTGAAGACGGAACGGAAGTGGAGCAATATGATGCTAAGGAACCTCTCATATCTATAGAGGCCATCCAAGGTGACCTGCACATGCATACCACATGGAGTGATGGGGCTCATACGATTGAAGAAATGATTGAAGCATGCCGTGCAAAAGGTTATCGCTATATGGCCATCACCGATCATTCGCAATATTTGAAAGTGGCGAATGGCTTGACCGTGGAGCGTTTACGTGAACAAAAACGAATCATCCATGAACTGAATGAAAAATATGATGACTTTACCGTTCTTTCAGGGATTGAAATGGATATACTCCCTGATGGGACACTTGATTATGACGATGAACTGCTTGCGGAGCTGGATTTGGTGATCGCATCGATTCACTCAAGCTTTTCACAGCCTAGGGAAACGATCATGGAGCGCTTAAAAACGGCTCTGAATAATCCGCATGTCGATATCATCGCCCATCCAACGGGAAGGATTATCGGCAGACGCACCGGATATGATGTTGATATAGAGATGCTGATCGAACTAGCACGCGAGACGAATACCGCATTGGAATTGAATGCGAATCCGAACCGTTTGGATTTGGCGCCACCCCATCTCCGCAAGGCACAGGAAGCAGGCGTTCCGATCGTAATCAATACCGATGCCCACAGCATCGATATGCTTGAACATATGCCTGTTGGAGTCTCGGCGGCGAAAAAGGGCTGGATTAAAGAATCAACGGTCCTTAATGCAAGGGATAAGGATGGATTATTAGCGTTTTTAAAGAGAAATGATTAACTATTTGCCCATAAATAAGGAGGAGCTTTAACTCCATGCATAATAAAGCTTTAAAGACATTGGAATTTCATAAAATAAAAGAACAATTAATCTCACACGCATCCTCTTCCATAGGAAAAGAGAAGGCACAGCAATTGATGCCTTCCACTGATTTTGAAGAGGTGTCGAGATGGCAGGAAGAAACAGATGAGTCAGCCAAGATCGTCCGGCTGAAAGGTAACTTGCCGTTGGGCGGGATTTTTGATATCCGTCCACATGCAAAAAGGGCACAGATTGGCGGAATGCTCTCGCCGATGGAATTGATGGAACTTGCAAGTACGATTCGTGCCGGCAGGATCCTCAGCCGTTTCTTCGATGAACTCGCAGAGCAGGAAATTGATGTTCCGCTTTTAGCGGAATATATCGATTCCCTTCATCCATTGATTGATTTGCAACAGGAAATTACGTATGCAGTAAGTGAACATGGCGAAGTGCTGGATTCTGCCAGCGATAAGCTTCGTACCCTAAGAAACCAGATTCGGACGAACGAAAGCCGTGTCAGGGAAAAACTAGAAAGCATGATCCGTTCTTCCAACGCATCAAAAATGTTATCGGATGCCATCATCACCATCAGGAATGACCGTTTTGTGATCCCGGTAAAACAGGAATACCGCAGTGTGTATGGAGGGATCATTCATGATCAATCCTCATCTGGGCAGACGCTGTTCATTGAACCGCAAGCTATCGTTCAACTGAATAATGTCCTGCAGGAAACCCGAGTGAAGGAAACACAGGAAATAGAACGGATATTGGTCGAATTATCGGAAAAAGTCGGTGCGTTCACCCCAGAATTGCTTCATAATGTC
Organism: Peribacillus sp. CSMR9; assembly: GCF_033141925.1. Lineage (NCBI taxonomy): Bacteria > Bacillati > Bacillota > Bacilli > Caryophanales > Bacillaceae > Peribacillus > Peribacillus sp. CSMR9. The sequence goes on along the minus strand of NZ_JAOPHO010000002.1, from coordinate 133,048 downwards.
AAAGTGCTTGCACAAATCGATTTCCTTGTCGCCAAGGCAAAGTATGCAAAAGCGATAAAAGGATCCAAACCGATTCTGAATAATGAGGGACGCGTGAAATTATTCAAAGCGAAACATCCGCTCATTCCGAGTGATGTTGTCGTGGCCAATGACATTTTCCTTGGTGATGAATTTACGACAATCGTCATCACTGGACCCAATACAGGAGGTAAAACGGTTACACTGAAAACAATTGGCCTCTGTACCTTAATGGCCCAGTCCGGTCTGCAAATCCCTGCGCTGGATGGTTCCGAAACGGCTGTGTTTTCCTCTGTTTATGCCGATATTGGCGACGAACAGTCGATTGAACAAAGCTTAAGTACATTCTCTTCGCATATGGTCAATATTGTCGATATCCTAAAGAATGTCGATTATGACAGCCTTGTTTTATTCGATGAGCTTGGTGCGGGAACCGACCCTCAGGAAGGTGCCGCTTTAGCCATTTCCATTTTGGATGAAGTGTATAAGCGCGGAGCACGTGTGATTGCAACGACACATTACCCAGAATTAAAAGCGTACGGATATGATCGGGAAGGCGTCATTAATGCAAGCGTAGAATTTAATGTGGAAACCTTAAGTCCTACCTATAAACTTTTGATCGGTGTACCGGGACGGAGTAATGCATTTGAAATTTCCAAGCGCCTTGGTTTGGAAGAAAGCGTGATAAGCAGCGCCCGCAGCCATATTGGTGAGGATACGAATAAAGTTGAGAATATGATAGCCTCCCTTGAAGACAGCCGCAAGAAGGCTGAAGAAGAGGAACGGGAAGCAGCGGATCACCTGAAACAAGCTGAAGTTCTTCATAAAGACCTTCAAAAGCAAATTGGTGAATATCATGAAGAACGGGATGCCATGGTCGAAAAGGCTGCAAAAGAGGCAGCGGCAATCGTTGAAAATGCCCAAAAAGAAGCGGAAGCGATTATTGCCGATTTGCGTAAACTGCGTCTGGAAAAGCATGCCGATGTTAAAGAGCATGAACTGATCGATGCAAAAAAACGGCTTGAAAACGCGACGCCAAAATTGAAAAAAACATCAAATAAAGCGGCGAGGCCGCTGGATAAAAGCTTGAAGCCTGGAGATGAAGTGAAGGTCGTAAGCTTTGGTCAAAAAGGTCACTTGATCGAGAAGGTCTCAAGTAATGAATGGCAGGTTCAGATCGGCATCATGAAGATGAAGGTGAAGGAGTCTGACCTAGAATTCATCAAGGCAACGAAAGTAAAAGAAATAAAACCGCTTACCACGATAAAAGGACGGGATTATCACGTTAGCGTGGAACTTGACCTGCGTGGCGAACGCTTTGAAAATGCAATATCAAGAGTGGAAAAGTACGTTGATGATGCTCTTTTGGCCGGTTATTCGAGTGTCTCCATCATTCATGGTAAAGGAACGGGGGCTCTCCGGTCCGGTGTTCAGGAATACTTGAAAAATCACCGCTCCGTCAAAAGGATTCGCTTCGGTGAAGCCGGTGAAGGCGGAACAGGTGTTACGGTGGTGGAATTTAAATAAAGGAAAGTGGCCATTCCGGCTACTGCAAAAGCCGGGTGGCTAGTTACCATTCGGGAGTTGGACCATGGAGAACATGTGGGAAAATGAATATGTATATATAGCTGCTCGATACAGTGTCGTTATTCTGTGCATGATTGTTTTTTTAGCCATTTTTGAACTTGTCACAAAGTACAAGAACTGGGAGGAAATCAAACAGGGAAACCTTTCTGTCGCGATGGCAACTGGCGGTAAAATATTTGGGATCGCCTATGTATTCCAACAGTCCATCCTCCATCAGAATTCGCTTCTTACCATGATTGGCTGGGGCGTATACGGATTTGTCCTTCTGTTGATCGGTTATTTCATTTTTGAATTTATGACTCCTCGATTTAAAATAGATGAAGAGATACAAAAAGATAATCGGGCAGTTGGATTCCTATCGATGATCATTTCTATCGCATTATCTTTTGTCATCGGCGCCGGAATTTCTTAATGCCCTTCATGAGAGGGAGAAAACTGTGGAGAAGCTTGCAAAAGTCTTAATTGTTTGTTGCGGAATCTTTTTTCTGTTAGGAATCGTTTATATGATATTCTTCAATTGAAGCGGCCATTGTGCCGCTTCTTTTATTTGAATTTATTAAAAAAAGGGGGGCGTGTATAATGATAATGGTCAAATAGACTTTTCGGAAGAGGAGGAAGAACATGAATCGCTCCAAATTGATGCAAAAGATTGAAGAACTATCGATGAACGCTTTACCGGCCCTGCAAACGCAAATCTATGATGGCTGGGTTATCCGATTTGCGGATGGATATACGAAACGGGCGAATTCTATCAATCCTATCTATTTATCGAATGAAAATGTGAAAAAGAAAATATTGAATTGTGAACAATTATATTTTGCAAGAAATGATATGGCCGTGTACAAAATCACTCCACAGGCTAAGCCTATCATCTTGGATAGTGTACTGGAAGAGTCCGGGTATGTCCTTGAAGGTAAAACAAGTGTCCAGGTATTGAATTTGGTAGAAACAGGATCACCTAATGAAACCAATGTCATCAAGTATGAGCATTTACACGATGACTGGTTTCACCATTTCTGCCTGCTAAGTAATGTTAATGATCATGATCAAACCATCCTAAAAAAGATGTTAGGGAATATCATTCCAAAAACATGCTTTATGTTGTTGACTGATGAGAGTGGAACCGTGTCAGCAAGTGGAATGGGTGTTTTGGAAGACAAATACATAGGCCTGTACAATATCATTACCCATGAAAACTTTCGAAACCAAGGCTATGGTGCAAAACTCATTCGTAATCTATTGCATTGGGGTAAAGAAAATGGGGCAAAAAATGCCTATCTTCAGGTCATAGAAACGAATGCGCCTGCTTCTTGCTTGTACGGAAAATTGGGATTTGAAGAAAAATATAAATATTGGTATAGAATTAAAACTAAGGAGTAAAACACTCCTTTTTTTGTTTCTCATTTTTAGTGTTTTATCAAATATTCCCTCTTGGCAGGTACAAGTCATAATGACTGCTCCACCACTCATAAACAGCTTTTATGCTTACTTTTCTGAATTTCAGCAATTGTAAGAAAATCCCGGTTGTATTATAATGATAAAGAGTATTGGGAATATTCAGAAGGAGGAGGCAAATGAGCAATAAGCCATGGCAAGCTATTTATCCGGAACAGATACCAGCTGTTTTGTCGTACGAAGATAAACCTCTTTATTCTTTTTTGAAGGAATCAGCCGAAGAATTCCCTGATAAAGTATCGATTCATTTCCAGGGAAAAGAATTAACTTTCCAAGAAGTGTATGAATCTGCGTTAAAGTTCGCAGCCTATTTGAGAAGTATCGGTCTTCAAAAAGGAGATCGCGTTGCCGTCATGCTTCCTAATTGCCCTCAGGGTGTCATAAGTTTTTTTGGAATATTGATGGCCGGCGGAGTCGTGGTTCAAACGAATCCAACCTATACCGAACGTGAACTAGAGTATCAAATGAAAGATTCCGGAGCGAAAATAATTTTAGCGATGGATATTTTATTTCCCCGTGTCGCTGCCGTCGCTCCAAGAACGGATATAGAAGATATAATTGTAACCGCTATCAAAGAATATTTGCCTTTCCCGAAAAATCTTATCTATCCTTTTATTCAAAAAAAGCAATACGGAATCGTCATCAATGTGGAGCATTCGGGCAATCATCATTTATTTTCCGAAATCATGAAACGAAAGATCCCCGAAGATGTCACCGAGCCTATCGATGTGAATAATGACCTTGCCCTTTTGCAATATACAGGGGGGACAACAGGCTTTCCTAAAGGTGTCATGCTTACCCATAAGAACTTGCTGTCAAATACGAAAATGTGCAATGCCTGGCTTTATAAAAATAAGCGCGGTGAGGAAAGGGTCCTTGCGATTCTGCCATTCTTCCATGTGTACGGTATGACGACAGTCTTGGTTCTTTCAGTCATGGAGGGGAACACCATGATCATCATGCCGAAGTTTGACGTTGAAGCAACGCTTAAAACCATCCAAAAACAGAAACCGACCATGTTTCCAGGAGCGCCAACGATGTATATTGGCCTATTGAACCATCCGGATATCGCTAAATATGACCTTTCTTCCATCAATGCCTGTATAAGCGGTTCTGCACCATTGCCATTAGAGGTCCAAGAGCAGTTTGAGAAAATTACCGGCGGGAAGCTGGTTGAAGGATTTGGACTGTCTGAAACCTCCCCGGTTACCCATGCTAATTTCATCTGGGATCAGCCGCGTGTAAAAGGAAGCATTGGATTGCCATGGCCAGATACCGACTCGGTGATTCTATCCCTGGAAACCGGTGAAGAGCTTCCTCCGAATGAAATTGGTGAGATTGCCATAAAAGGACCACAGGTAATGCAAGGTTACTGGAACCGCCCGGATGAAACGGAAAGCACTTTTAAAAATGGCTGGCTGCTAACGGGCGATCTGGGTTACATGGATGAGCAGGGGTTCTTTTATGTAGTCGAGAGGAAAAAAGATACAATCATTGCAGGCGGCTTCAATATTTATCCACGTGAAGTGGAAGAGGTTCTATACGAGCATGAGGCCATACAGGAGGTAGTCGTGGCAGGTATCCCTGACCCATATCGCGGTGAGACCGTCAAAGCCTATGTCGTACTGAAAAAAAATGCCAAGGCCACTGAAGAAGAACTGAATGATTTTGCAAGAAAGAACCTGGCTTCCTATAAGGTGCCGCGCAGCTATGAATTCAGGGAAGAACTTCCTAAAACGACGATAGGAAAGATATTGAGAAGAGTCCTTATCGAAGAAGAGAAGAAAAAAATATCCGAGGATAGAAAAGAAGCTTAAACAAGCATCCACCTTTAGACGGAGCAGCGGAATGAAGCTCCGTGTTTTCAGAACGGCTGGACAACCTATGGGTGGGGGCTGTACAATGAGCATGTGGAATGTCAGGACTCTTAGAAGTTTTTCCTTGACAGTAAAGGGTCGTCATTTTATGATAGAAATATGAATGATGATTCATTCATTTTCTGAAAGGGGACATCCAGTGAAACGCAACAGACCAAAGTATAATCAAATTATTGATGCGGCCGTTATCGTCATTGCCCAAAACGGTTATTATCAAGCCCAAGTATCCAAAATCGCCAAGCAGGCAGGCGTAGCGGATGGCACCATTTATCTTTATTTTAAAAATAAAGAAGATATCCTAATATCATTATTCCATGAAAAGATGGGCTATTTTGTGGAACAGATCGAAGAAGAACTAAAAGGAAAGACCACAGCTTCGGAAAAACTGCAAGTGCTCATCCAAAAACATTTTCAAAACCTTTCAGAAGACGTGAATTTAGCAATTGTCACTCAGTTGGAATTAAGACAGTCTAATAAAGAATTACGCCTAAGAATTAATGATGTGTTAAGAGGGTATTTACATTTAATCGATCAGATCATTATAGAAGGTAAAGAGAACGGCGAATTTCTGCCTGATTTAAATAATTTACTTGCAAGGCAGATGATTTTTGGAACGATCGACGAAACAGTGACGACTTGGGTCATGAATGAGCAAAAGTATTCGCTCCCAGACCTTGCAACAGACGTTCACCGCCTTCTAATTGGCGGCTGTGGCTTGAAAAGTTAACGATTTAAATAGAGGGTGGCTAGCCATCCTCGAAAGAATCGGTTAATTCTGCTTCCAGCTTTATCGGGAAGTGATACATATTGAATTATCAAAAAAGTTTGACTACATGCCTGGAGGGATAGATATGGAATACCTTAAGCTTTCTGTCGAAAATCATGTGGCATTTATAACGATTGATCATGCACCCGCAAATGCTCTTTCATCGGCAATCATCGGGGAGCTTTCACAGGCCTTCGATCAAATGGAGCAGGACGAATCCGTACGGGTTGTCGTTCTTCATGGTGAAGGAAGGTTTTTCTCTGCAGGAGCAGACATTAAAGAGTTTACTGAAGTGAAAAATGGTAAAGCTTTCGAGAAACTGACCAAGAATGGTCAAGCTGCATTTGAGAAAATTGAATCTTTTCCAAAACCGGTCATTGCAGCCATTCATGGAGCGGCGCTTGGAGGAGGATTGGAGCTGGCTATGTCCTGTCACATCCGTTTGGTAACCGAAAGGGCAAAACTAGGTTTGCCTGAGCTGCAGTTGGGCTTAATCCCCGGGTTTGCCGGCACCCAACGCCTTCCTCGATATGTCGGTATGGCAAAGGCCGCGGAAATGCTGTTTACAAGTGAACCGATTACAGGTATCCAAGCTGTGCAATGCGGATTGGCAAATCATTCCTTCACGGATGAAGAACTGATTCCAAAAGCGAAGGAACTAGCCAATAAAATTGCCAGGAAAAGCCCACTCGCTTTAAAGGCGGCTATAGAATTATTAAATTATTCCAAGCATGATTCCTACTATAAAGGTGTGGAGAGGGAGGCAGTCCTCTTTGGCCAAGCTTTCGATACGGCTGATGCACAAGAAGGAATTGGCGCTTTTATTGAAAAAAGGGAAGCGGTATTCAAAGGGAAATGATGTTTCCCGTCAGATAAATAACTATTTTTAAATATTATGCAGGATTTTGGTGAAACCTGAAGAATACAATAATATATATCAATAAAATTCATAATCTTCAAAACTCAAATCATTCGGGAGGTATTATCTTGAACATTTATGTGCTGCTGAAAAGAACATTTGATACAGAAGAAAAAATTACACTATCCAATGGGAAAATTAATGAGGATGGAGCAGAATTCATCATTAATCCTTACGATGAGTATGCTGTTGAAGAAGCAATTCAAGTGCGTGATGCACAGGGCGGCGAAGTAACGGTTATTTCTGTCGGCACCGAAGAGGCTGAAAAGCAATTACGCACAGCGCTTGCAATGGGGGCTGACAAAGCCGTATTGATAAATATAGAAGACGACATAGAAAATGGCGACCAATTCACGACTGCCAAAATTATAGGCGAATACTTAAAAGGTAAAAATGCCGATTTAATCATTGCGGGGAATGTTGCAATCGATGGCGGTTCCGGTCAGGTGGGGCCGCGTGTTGCGGAGATATTAGATATTCCTTATATTACAACAATCACTAAGCTTGATATCGCAAATGGAAATGTAAGCGTTATCCGTGATGTTGAAGGGGACTCTGAAACGATCGAAGCGTCCCTTCCATTGTTAGTGACAGCTCAGCAAGGTCTAAATGAGCCACGTTATCCTTCTTTGCCAGGAATCATGAAAGCGAAGAAGAAGCCGCTTGAAGAATTGGAATTGGATGACCTGGATTTGGAAGAAGAAGATGTTGAAGCAAAAACAAAAACGATTGAAATCTATCTTCCTGCTAAAAAAGAAGCTGGTAAAGTATTGAACGGCGAAATCGGTGATCAAGTTAGCGAACTTGTTCAATTATTACGCAGCGAAGCAAAAGTGATTTAATCGAAACGGTCCTTTTCAAAACAACAACACACGACAAATAGATAAAATAGAGCACAGGAGGTTTTTATAAATGGCTAGAAAGTTTCTTGTATTGGGCGAAGTTCGCGACGGTTCACTAAGAAATGTATCATTTGAAGCTATCGGTGCGGCTAAACTTGCTGCAGATGGCGGGGAAATCGTAGGTGTTTTAGTTGGTGACAGTGTTAAAAATTTCGGTGATGAATTGATCCAGCATGGTGCGGACCGGGTTATTGCTGTAGAAAATGATCAATTGAAACAATATACTTCAGATGGTTATGCTCAAGGCTTGCTTGCAGTCATCGAGCAGGAAAAGCCAGAAGGGATTTTCTTTGGGCATACGGCCTTAGGAAAAGACCTTGCACCTAAATTGGCTGGAAAACTTGAATCAGGATTGATCTCCGATGTTACATCCATTGAAGAAGAAGGCGGAAATATCGTTTTCACCCGCCCGATATATTCTGGTAAAGCATTTGAAAGGAAAATTGTTACAGATGGCGTGATATTCGCGACAATCCGTCCGAACAATATTGAACCATTAGCGAAAGATGAGTCACGCTCTGGTGAGGTAACTACATTAAGTGTGGATATTAAGGATTTACGCACAATCATAAAAGATGTTGTTAGAAAAGCTAGTGAAGGGGTCGACCTTTCAGAAGCAAAAGTAATCATCGCAGGCGGCCGTGGCGTGAAAAGTGAAGATGGTTTTGAACCATTAAAAGAACTGGCACAAGTTCTTGGCGGAGCGGTAGGTGCTTCCCGCGGTGCATGTGATGCGGACTATTGCGATTACTCTTTGCAAATCGGGCAAACGGGTAAGGTCGTTACACCTGACCTTTATATCGCCTGCGGAATTTCTGGAGCGATCCAGCATTTAGCTGGGATGTCCAACTCCAAGGTTATCGTTGCCATCAACAAAGACCCGGAAGCCAATATATTCAATATAGCTGATTATGGAATTGTCGGGGACCTTTTCGAAGTCGTTCCATTACTGACTGAAGAATTCAAAAAACTAAAAGTTAACGCTTAATAGAAAAAGATGAAGGGGCAAGACATTTGGCAAAAGCCGATACATGTCTGGCCCCTTCATTTTTTGGTGTTATTCGGCAAGGCTTGAGCCTGCATATTTACTCTTTTTTTGGACATCCTACCACTGAAGCAAAATATTAGCGTCGATTCTAGCAACGATGGTATACTGTCTTTAGTTATTTGAGTAAATTTGAGGAGGAAATATATATGGCTATTGTAAATGCAACTGACCAAACTTTCACTACAGATACTAACGAAGGTGTAGTTCTTGTCGATTTTTGGGCTCCATGGTGCGGACCTTGTAAAATGATCGCTCCTGTTCTTCAAGAGCTTGATACTGAAATTGGCGATACAGCGAAAATCGTAAAAGTGGATGTAGATGAAAACCAAGAAACAGCTGGGAAATTCGGTGTGATGAGCATCCCGACACTAATCGTCCTTAAAGACGGTGAAGTGGTGGATAAAGTGGTTGGTTTCCAACCTAAAGAAGCACTTGCTGAACTTATTGCAAAACACGCGTAATAGCAAGATAGCTAAAAAAAGCTTCAAGTCTACGGACTTGAAGCTTTTTTCGCTATCTTGATATATAATAATTGTAAAATGGGAGAACAGGAGGCTGAATGCATGAACCAACAAATAAAGAATAAACTTGCCCTTCTTCCCGATCAACCTGGTTGTTATTTAATGAAAGATCGTCAGGGAACAATCATATATGTAGGCAAAGCGAAAGTGTTGAAAAATCGTGTCCGTTCTTATTTCACGGGATCTCATGATGGAAAAACCTTGCGGCTGGTGAGTGAGATTGAGGATTTCGAATACATCGTAACCTCTTCCAATATCGAGGCTCTCATTTTAGAGTTGAACTTAATCAAAAAACATGATCCAAAATATAATGTCATGCTTAAGGATGATAAGACGTATCCTTTCATCAAGCTGACGGCGGAACGGCATCCACGTCTAATTATTACGCGTAAAGTCAAAAAAGATAAAGGGAAATATTTCGGTCCATATCCGAATGCTTTTGCAGCCAACGAAACGAAAAAATTGCTCGATCGCATCTATCCCCTTAGAAAATGCAATACCTTACCGGATCGCGTGTGTCTTTATTATCACCTTGGCCAGTGTCTGGCCCCATGTGTATATGATGTTGAGGAACAGGAATATAAAAAAATGGTGGATGATATCAACCGGTTCTTGAATGGCGGACATACTGAGATAAAAAAAGAACTGACTGAAAAAATGCTAGAGGCATCAGAGGAGCTCGATTTCGAGAGGGCCAAGGAGTATCGTGACAAAATTGCCCACATCGATATTACGATGGAGAAGCAGAAAATGATGACGACCGATTTCATCGACAGGGATGTATTTGGGTTTGCCTATGATAAAGGCTGGATGTGCGTTCAGGTATTTTTTGTCCGACAGGGTAAATTGATCGAAAGGGATGTTTCACTTTTTCCTGTCTATGATGAACCGGAACAGGAACTTCTTACATTCCTCGGTCAGTTTTACGAGATTACCAATCACTTTAAACCAAAGGAAATCCTGCTGCCTGAGTCAGTGGATGCTGAAATGGCCGAAGGTCTGCTAGGTGTCAAAACGATTCACCCGAAACGGGGATCGAAAAAAGACATGCTTAAATTGGCGAATGAAAATGCCTCCATCGCCCTTCAGGAAAAATTTTCATTGATTGAACGGGATGAAGAAAGGACGATCAATGCGGTGGAAAACCTCGGGAACCAATTAGGGATCTACACCCCGCATCGAATTGAAGCTTTCGACAACTCGAATATCCAGGGAAGTGACCCTGTTTCCGCATTAGTCGTGTTCATTGATGGGAAACCGGAAAAAAGGGAGTACCGTAAATATAAGATCAAAACGGTCCAGGGACCTGATGATTATGAATCGATGCGTGAAGTGGTCAGAAGAAGGTATTCACGAGTATTGAAAGAAGGGCTGCCGCTTCCGGACTTAATCATCATTGATGGAGGAAAGGGACATGTGGAAGCTGTAAGGGATATTTTGGAGAATGAATTAGGCCTTGATATACCAATTTCAGGTCTCATTAAGGATGAAAAGCATAGGACTTCACAATTAATGATTGGAAATCCGCTTGAACTCGTACCTCTTGATTCACGGAGCCAGGAATTTTATCTATTGCAAAGAATTCAGGATGAAGTGCATCGGTTCGCGATTACGTTTCATCGCCAGCTACGCGGGAAAAACGCGGTTCACTCCCAGCTTGATGATATTCCGGGAGTCGGGGAAAAGCGGAGGAAGCAATTATTAAGGCATTTTGGGTCATTGAAGAAAATCAAAGAGGCCACGGCCGAGGAAATCATGGAAGCTGGCATGCCAAAAGGGGTAGCAGAGGGAATCGTTAGAAAATTACAAGAATAATCTTGCTGCAGGCAATTCTCTATGCTATGATAAGAAGGAATTTTTAACTAGACAACTTAAAAGTGCTGATAGAGGTGCGGAATTCAAGAGTAAAAACCTGGAGAAGTATGAGCTTCCATGAAAGGTTTTGAAAGGGGATGACGCCGAAGGAAGACAAGACTCATACCTTGTTTTTCTGGTCTGACATTTAATAAATGGCGGATTGTCAGGGTTTATGCCCTGGAGAGCTATCTCACTGTGTTTACAGTATTGGATATGTGATCACAGCAATGAGATATTTCTCATTGCTTTTTTTATTGCCTAAAAAGGTAGAGAGGGTGCATTAGGATGGCATTAATCGTTCAAAAGTTCGGCGGGACATCCGTCGGAAGCGTAGAAAAAATAAAAAATGTTGCCAATAGGGTAATCGAGGAAGTGAAGAATGGAAATGAGGTAGTCGTCGTTGTTTCAGCTATGGGGAAAACCACGGATCAATTGGTTTCCATGGCCCGGGATATTTCCGGAACACCGAGCAAGAGGGAAATGGATATGCTATTGACTACGGGGGAACAGGTCACGATATCCCTGTTAACGATGGCATTGATTGAAGAGGGACATGAAGCCATTTCTTACACTGGCTGGCAGGCTGGCATGCAAACGGAATCCGTTCATGGGAATGCCCGGATTTTAAACATCGATGCCACGAGGATTCAAGCTCAGCTCCAGGAGAAGAAAATTGTGGTCGTTGCCGGTTTCCAGGGGAACGATGCAAATGGGGAAATCACGACCTTAGGACGAGGCGGTTCCGATACGACGGCAGTTGCCATCGCTGCAGCGCTGAATGCGGATAGATGTGATATTTATACGGATGTAACGGGTGTTTTCACTACGGATCCACGTTACATAAAAGCCGCGCGTAAACTCCAATCCATCTCTTATGATGAGATGCTGGAACTTGCCAACCTAGGGGCGGGCGTCCTTCATCCAAGGGCTGTAGAATATGCAAAAAATTATCAAATTCCGCTTGAAGTCCGTTCGAGCATGGAAAGAGAATCAGGAACGATCATTGAGGAGGAAGCAACTATGGAAGAAAACTTAATTGTACGCGGCATTGCTTTTGAAGACAGTATTACAAGGGTCACAATATATGGATTGCCCCAATCACTTGGTGCATTATCCACAATTTTCACGACACTTGCGAAAAACCGGATTAATGTGGACATCATCATTCAAAGCATGACAGCCGAGGATACGACCAATCTATCATTTTCCACAAAAAGTGAAGATACGCAAGCGGCCTTGATCGTACTGGAAAACAATAAGGAACAATTGTCATTCGACCGAGTCGAAACGGAGGGCGGATTGGCCAAGGTGTCCATCGTCGGATCTGGTATGGTTTCCAATCCAGGAGTGGCTGCCGAGATGTTTGAAGTGATGGCCAATACAGGCATCCAAGTGAAAATGGTCAGCACATCTGAAATTAAAGTCTCGACTGTCGTCAATGAAAAGGAAATGGTGAAGGCGGTCGAATCTCTTCATGAAGCATTTAAACTTGGGCAGCATGCAAATGTGCTAGCTTGAGAGTAAGGAGTCCAATAAAAAACAGACTTCCGGTAAAAAGGGTAAGTCTGTTTTAAGGGCTCATTAGATTTGATCTCTGGGATCCCATTGAATGGTGAATATCACTTTTTTTGCGCGGCGTTTGATTTCTTCCGTTGATTCGCTTAGGAACTTTTTTTGCAGTGTAAACTGCTCGGCAAGGAAACCGGCTTCAAGTTGGAAGTGACAGTCAGGATGTAAATCCATACGGCGGCTGATTATTTCACCCGTCAGTGATAATTCCATCTGGTTTTTCGTATACTTCATGATTTCCAGGGTGCCCCATCCCGCGCTCTGGAAAAATTCAATAACTTCTTGATCGCCATTTAATGGGAATTTACGTGCTAACTGTTTACCTGCCCAATAGAGGATTTGATTAGAGTCTTTTCCGAGAATATCGTTCAATAGAACTTCTCTGATTAATTCGTATCCGAAAGCTGGAACTTGGAATTCTTCAGTTTGAATTTCCTCAGCTGGAATCTCTTCTTCTATCGCAGCAGCAATATTTTTTTTCATAGTTTATCGCCTCTTTCTGTTAATCTATTATAAACGTTTTTCTTTTGCAAATTATACTGTTTTTTATTTATTTAAATAACAATTGGAAAAAAATGATAAATTATACCGAGATATTAATAGATTAATTAGTAATTTCTCCAAAATATCTTCTTGATGAATAAAAAACAGACAATTTAATCCAATAAAATCTATTCTGAAAAAGAGATTTCTTGTATCCGTTTTCTTGACGCACATAGAAGTCAGGAGTAAAATGGACATGTCACATAATTGTAAACGGAAGTATAGGGGAGTTTTCTGACTCTATACTTTATTTTCACGCGGAGATAAAAGGTAGCCACCAGTTTATCTTTGCATGATTTTTCACAAATTAAGGGGGGGCACTTAGTGGCAAAAAATCGTGAGTTTGGGAATCGTAGACTTCATTCACTTCTTGGAGTTATTCCGATCGGGCTGTTCTTGTTGGAGCATTTAGTTACCAACTATATGGCAACAAAGGGACCGGAATCATTTAATTCAGCAGCACATTTCTTAGAAAGCATACCGTTTCGTTATTTCCTGGAAATCTTCATCATTTTCTTACCTTTGATTTATCATGCTGTTTACGGGATTTATATCGCGTTCACGGCTAAAAATAATTTAGGTAGATTTGGGTTTTTCCGAAATTGGATGTTCTTTTTACAACGTCTAAGCGGAATCATTACGTTGATTTTCCTTGTTTGGCATGTATGGTCAACTAGGATCCAAGTAGCTATGGGTACAGAGGTTGACTTTGACATGATGGCAGAGATTTTCTCTAATCCATTTATGATTGCATTTTATTTAGTTGGGGTCATTTCGACAATTTTCCACTTCTCAAATGGATTATGGTCATTTGCAGTGAGCTGGGGTCTGACAATTTCACCTAAATCACAAAAAATCATGACTTACGTTACTTTGATCATTTTCGTTCTTCTTTCTTATGTTGGAGTAAGTGCAATTTTCGCTTTCGTATAAGAAGATGGGGTTCATTTATAATTGTTAGGAAAAACATAGCTTTGCTAATGGAAATAAGGGAGTGACAGAATTGGGTAAAGGTAAAATTATTATCGTAGGTGGAGGTCTAGCTGGGTTAATGGCTACGATCAAAGCAGCAGAGCTGGGACAACAGGTTGATTTATTTTCTTTAGTACCTGTTAAACGCTCTCACTCAGTTTGTGCCCAAGGCGGAATCAATGGGGCAGTAAATACAAAAGGTGAAGGGGATTCTCCATTTATCCACTTTGACGATACAGTTTATGGCGGAGACTTCTTGGCTAACCAACCGCCGGTTAAAGCGATGTGCGATGCAGCACCGTCAATCATCCATATGTTTGACCGTATGGGCGTTATGTTCAACCGTACTCCTGAAGGTCTTCTTGATTTCCGTCGTTTCGGTGGTACTCAACATAGCCGTACAGCATTCGCTGGTGCAACGACTGGTCAGCAATTACTTTACGCATTGGACGAGCAGGTTCGCCGTTATGAAGTTGAAGGCCTTGTAACGAAATATGAAGGCTGGGAATTCCTTGGAGCCGTTATCGATGATGATCAAACGGCACGCGGTATCGTAGCTCAAAACCTGACTTCAATGGAAATCAAATCATTCCCTGGCGACGCAGTCATCATGGCGAGCGGCGGCCCTGGAATCATTTTCGGTAAATCGACTAACTCAATGATCAATACAGGCTCAGCAGCCTCCATCGTTTATCAACAAGGTGTAAATTATGCAAATGGTGAGTTCATTCAAATTCACCCAACAGCAATCCCTGGAGATGACAAACTTCGTCTAATGAGTGAATCCGCTCGTGGTGAAGGTGGACGTATCTGGACATATAAAGACGGAAAACCTTGGTATTTCCTTGAAGAAAAATACCCTGCTTACGGTAATCTAGTACCTCGTGATATCGCGACTCGTGAAATTTTCGACGTATGTATGAACATGAAGCTCGGTATTAATGGAGAAAACATGGTTTACCTGGATCTATCTCATAAAGATCCTAAATTACTTGATATTAAACTTGGCGGAATCATTGAAATCTACGAGAAATTCATGGGTGAAGACCCTCGTAAAGTTCCAATGAAAATTTTCCCTGCCGTTCACTATTCTATGGGCGGACTTTGGGTGGATTATGACCAAATGACTAACATTAAAGGTTTATTCGCTGCAGGTGAGTGTGACTACTCTCAACATGGCGGTAACCGTCTTGGTGCGAACTCACTTCTTTCTGCAATTTTTGGTGGTTCAGTCGCTGGACCGAATGCCGTTAAATATATTGAAGGCCTAGATAAAACTTCAGAATCCATTCCTGCTTCATTGTTTGAAGGCTACGAAAAACAACAACAGGAAAAATGGAATGAAGTCATGTCTCTTGATGGTAACGAAAATGCTTACGTCCTGCACAAAGAACTTGGTGAGTGGATGACACAGCATGTTACTGTAGTTCGTTACAATGACAAGCTGAAAGAAACGGATAACAAGATTCTTGAGTTGATGGAACGTTACAAGAAAATTAACATCAATGACACGGCAAAATGGAGTAACCAAGGAGCTGCATTCACTAGACAGCTGCAAAACATGATGCAATTGGCTCGTGTAATCACAATTGGTGCGTTAAACCGTGATGAAAGCCGCGGAGCACATTACAAACCTGATTTCCCAGAACGTAATGATGATGAATTCATGAAAACGACAATGGCAACATTCAAAGGCTTGGATCAAGCACCTGAATTCCATTATGAAGATATTGATGTATCACTGATCGCACCGCGTAAACGTGATTACACTACGAAACATTAAAGAGGGGGAGCAAAAAAATGGTTGAAACTAAATCTGAGACTAAAACAGTCCGTTTTATAATCACTCGTCAAGATACACCGGATTCAGCTCCTTATGATGAGGAATTTGAATTAGCGTACCGTCCGAATATGAATGTAATTTCCGCTCTTATGGAAATTCGTCGTAATCCGGTAACTGTACAAGGCAAGCACACTACAGCAATCGCATGGGACATGAACTGTCTTGAAGAAGTATGTGGTGCTTGTTCAATGGTTATCAATGGTAAACCAAGACAATCATGTACAGCTCTTATCGATCAATTGGAACAGCCGGTTCGTCTTGCTCCAATGCGTACCTTCCCTGTTGTTCGTGACCTGCAAGTCGATCGCAGCCGTATGTTCGACTCATTGAAAAAGGTAAAAGCATGGATTCCAATCGATGGAACGTACAATCTTGGACCAGGACCGCGTATGCCAGAAAAGAAACGTCAATGGGCATATGAATTGTCTAAATGCATGACTTGCGGTGTTTGTTTGGAAGCTTGTCCGAACGTGAACAGCAATTCAGACTTCATGGGACCACAACCATTATCACAAGTTCGTTTATTCAACGCACATCCAACTGGTGCAATGAATAAAGCGGAACGTTTAAATACAATCATGTCCGATGGAGGACTTGCAAACTGCGGTAACTCACAAAACTGTGTGCAGTCTTGCCCTAAAGGCATTCCATTAACGACTTCGATTGCAGCATTGAACCGTGATACTGCCATTCAACAATTCCGTAACTTCTTTGGAAGCGACGAAGTTTAATAATGAAAATGAAAGAACCTGTATCTATTTTGATATGGGTTCTTTTTTTCTCTTTGTTTTTACATTTGGGTGAATTCAATACTTGAACGATAGGGACCGGTAGCCAAATCCATAAAAGATGATAGCTTTGCAAGCGCTCTGAAAAAAGCTAAGATCGAAATGTGAATGGATTTGTGGAATTGGAGGAGGAAATCGGCCACACCCATTGACATCGGCCTCCTGCAAAGGATACTCGTTATGATTAGTGACGTGAGCAATAATCAAAATAAACAGCTTTCAATAGAAAACCCTTTTCATTATCGTTGTTTTCTTATAAAATGAGTGAATAGTCATTCATATTCGAAAGGGAGTGCACAAGTTGAACAGAATATCATATATCGATAATATAACCGAGTGGATCAATGATTTTTCCTTTAAACATGAGATTAAGGTTCGCTTTTCGGAAACGGATATGTTTAGGCACTTGAATAACACGATTCCTTTTACTTATTTTGAAGAAGCGCGGATTGAGTATTTCCAGAGCATGGGCTTTATGAAGGATTGGACCTCGGCTGAAGGAGATGAGATACCGGTTGTTGCAGATCTACAATGTGATTACCTGAAGCTGGTGTTTTTCAATGATCAATTGACAATTCATGTAAAAGCTGACCATATCGGAAAATCTTCTGTAGATATACATTATATGGGAAGCAAACACGATGGTTCAATTTGTTTCACAGGCAGGGGAACGATTGTCCAGGTCTCCAAAGCCACCGGAAAGCCGATACCTTGGACAGAAGAGATGAAGCGGTCGTTGTTGCATACAGAGCTTGAACATACCTAAAAATATTTCGATTTAGACAAGTAAAAGAGTCACTCCCTTGCCCCGGCCAACATACTATATCTTGACTAAATAGACACCCACTCCGGGTTTTATGCTGGTGAAGGCAAGGAGGGTAACATTACTTGAAGGAGAACGAATTCACTCATAAGCCACTACTCACCAAAAGAGAAAAAGAAGTATTTGAGTTACTAGTACAAGACAAAACAACAAAAGAAATCGCAGGTGAATTGTTTATTAGCGAAAAAACAGTTCGAAACCATATTTCGAATGCGATGCAGAAGCTTGGAGTCAAAGGACGTTCGCAGGCAGTCATAGAACTCCTTCGTATGGGGGAACTTAAGCTTTAATGTGTTGACTCTTAATAAAGACTTATAAATATTTCTCTCCCGTCTAGTTTGCAGCATATAAGGAAGGCCAAAACAATTTGGTTGTTTTGACTTCTTTGGATGCTGCTTATTTTTATGAAGGGGGTTTCATTATGGATTCCGGACAATCAATCTTGAAAATCATTTCACTTTCATCCAAAATGGTAGTATGATAAGTTTCATGAAGTGGGGAGCTGTGTGTATGGATGAAGAGAAGCAGGTTGCTTATGTAGCCGATATTGAGAGGGAATTGCGCTATGTATCGTCATGGATTAAGCAAAGGGGACGGGAAATTCTCAATGATTATAAAATTACCATTCCTCAATTCCTGGCTTTGCAATGGCTTTTTGAAGCAGGCGACATGACGATTGGCGAATTGTCCACGAAGATGTTTCTCGCCTTCAGCACAACGACGGATCTGATTGACCGCATGGAGAAACATCAGCTTGTTAAGCGTGTCAAAGATGAAAAGGACCGGCGTGTGGTTCGTATTCACCTTCTTGACGAAGGGGAACGGATTATCGAAGAAGTGATTAATAAACGGCAGCAGTACTTGAGTGGCGTGTTAGTCAATTTCAACGAATCTGACATCATGTCCCTCCGAGGGATTCTAGCAAAACTACATCAAGAAATGAAAGAAAAATGAGGCGAGTTTTTTGAAACAACCGATAGGCATCATTGATTCAGGGGTAGGCGGCTTGACAGTAGCTAAAGAAGTCATGCGTCAGCTTCCAAATGAAAATATAATTTACTTAGGTGATACAGCAAGATGCCCTTATGGGCCGAGGACCAAAAAAGATGTCCAAACCTTCACATGGCAAATGACGAGGTTCCTGATGAAGAAGGATATAAAAATGCTGATCATCGCTTGCAATACGGCGACTGCAGCTGTACTGGATGAAATCAGGGCAATACTTCCGATTCCTGTATTGGGTGTCATCCATCCTGGGGCAAGGGCGGCATTGAAAGTTTCTGATTCCTTGCATATTGGCGTTATTGGTACGGAAGGCACGGTAAAAAGCAAAGCTTATGACGACGCGCTTGCTTCCATCAATTCCAATGTGAAAGTAGATAGTTTAGCATGCCCGAAATTTGTCCCAATCGTGGAAAGCGGGGAGTTTCAAGGGGGTATCGTCAATAGGGTCGTGGCACAAACCTTGAACCCGCTGAAGAAAACGAAGATCGACACATTGATTCTTGGCTGTACCCATTATCCACTGCTGGGGCCTGTAATCTCTTCCTATATGGGGGATGAAGTACAAGTCATTTCCTCTGGGGAAGAGACGGCCCGTGAGGCAAGTGTCATTTTGGATTATTATAAATTAATCAATAAAAGCAAGCTCCGTCCGGTTCATCGCTTTTATACTACCGGTTCAAGAGATATGTTTGGTTCTATCGCATCGAGCTGGCTCGGTATTCATACCGATACAATCGAAACAATTAAAATTGATCACCTTTAAGGCTTCCATTTGGAAGTCTTTTTTTCGTGAAGCGGAAAAATGAAAAAGCATACCGTTTTGTATATAGCTACAAACCTTGATGGATATAACGCCAGAAAAGAATGAAGCATAAGTAGGATTGAAGAGACAGAAGGGGAAGCGGACAATGGATACGGTGATTATGGGAAATAAGGCATATTAACAGATTCATCCACTGGCAGAAGGCCCGAAATCCCGTTGAAGGCTTACGAACATGCAGCAGTACGGGCAAATTGCCCAGCTCGATTATCAGAGAGGAAAATAATTGGTCTATTTTCCCTTAGGGCTCGTATAAATAGGAGTACAAACTGTCCTAGGAGTGATTTTATGTCCAATAAATCAAAAGTAACAATGGCTGTGACCATTCTGGCATCTTCTTTTTGGCTTTCGGGATGCGGATTATTTGGCGGTGAAGAGAAAAAGGAAATTGATCCACCAAAGGATATTTCATTAGTCGATGATGAATCTTCATTAAAAGAAAAGAATGATGAAGAAAAGCCTGCAACAGATGGAGAAAAAGGCGCTGGTGCTGTTGAATCAAAAACAGTGAAGACAGAGTTATATTTAATTGATAAAAGTGGGTATGTGGTTCCACAGACATTGGAACTTCCTAAATCGGAAGCCGTCGCCAAACAGGCGCTTGATTACCTTGTCAATAACGGTCCAGTCACGGATAAACTTCCGAATGGGTTCAGGGCCGTCATTCCTGCCGATACCCAAATAAGCGTAAACATTAAAGATGGAGTGGCTGTAGCGGACTTTTCGCCGGAGTTCAAAAACTATCAAAAAGAGGATGAACTTAAAATCCTTCAAGCCATTACATGGACCCTGACGCAATTCGACTCGGTCGATAAAATCCAAATGAGAATAAATGGGGAAGATATTTCCGAAATGCCGGTCAATGGCACACCGATAGATGAGAATATCTCAAGATCTTCAGGAATCAATATCGATACGAGTGACGTGGTCGACATTTCGAATTCCAAAGCACTGACCGTTTATTATGTAGGCGGTGACGAGGAGTACTCCTATTATGTTCCGGTAACACGCCGGATCAGCGAAACGGTGTCTGATAATGTAACAGCTGCCGTCCAAGAGTTAACGAAGAGTCCTTCGGGTTCTAACTTGCAAACGGGGTTCATGAGTGATGTAGCTTTACTTGACAAACCTAAAGTGGCAGAAGGTAAGGTCAGCCTAAACTTCAATGAAAATATCCTTGGAAGTTTTAAAGAGAAAAAGGTGTCACAAGAAGTCCTTGATGCCTTGGTCCTTTCTTTAACTGAACAGAAAGGAATTGAAAGCGTTGAAGTACAAGTGCAGGGCAGCGCCGATATTCTTAATGAGGAAGGTAAGAAACTATCAGAACCAGTGGTCCGTCCAGAGAAAGTAAACACAGGCAGTTTTTAAATATATGTAGAAATAAAACAATGAGGCAGCTTGCAGCTGCCTCTTATTTTTTTGCCTCCGCCATTGAATGACCACGCTGTTAGAGAGTGAAAACTAATACCCCTGCCAGGCAATTTCTCGTATCGTGAGAAAGTTTTTACATAAATAAATTTTAAAAAGGGGAAATTACTTTTAATGATGCAATCAATGGGGGGATAGTATGGATCAAAAGGTCATTCAGGCTGTACACATCTATGTTTTAATCATCATGAATACAGGATTCATGGTACATGTCCTGATCCTTCCCAATATCTTAACCGCATCTCAACGCGATGCATGGATAAGTGTCATAATAAGTATTGTTCCTTGTATCGTTTGGACCCTATTTATTTTTTATATTTATAAAAAACTAGATAAAGAAGATATAATCTCTTTTCTGAAAAAATGGTCTACACCTTTTGTTACATATATTTTCACGATAGCATTTGGTTTGTACTTTATAATTAACGCCTTCATTACCGTCAAATTTACAGTGATTTGGGCAAAAGCTAATTATACCCATGACATACCAAACATCGTAGTTGTTAGCCTATTCACTTTTATTTGTATTTTTGCAAGTTATAAAGGAATACGCACCATAAGTACTTTGGCTCTCCTATTTCTTCCGGTCGTCACTATTTTGGGGATATTTGTAGGGCTGGGGAACACGAGTAATAAGAATTACGAATTATTGTTCCCGATATTTGAAAGCGGGTATCGCAATACTCTAAATGGTATTTTGTATACGAGTGCAGGATATTTAGAAATTATCGTTTTTTTATTTTTGACTCCTTACCTGAAAGATAAGCTAAAAGCCAAGTGGCTTTTATTAGTTGGTGTAATTTTAATCATGCTGACGTTAGGTCCCCTGATGGGAGCGATTGCAGAATTTGGTTCTGTGGAAGCGGTGAAAATGAGGAATCCAGCTTATGAACAGTGGAAGTTGTTAAGGTTTGGCTATTATATTACTCGACTCGATTTCCTGTCCATTTTCCAATGGCTTTCAGGTGCCATGATTCGAATAAGTTTATGTTTATTTATAGGATATAAATTAATCTCAAATTCAAAACATCAGAAGTGGATACTGCTTTCACTATATTTGTTAATTGTTATTGGAACGCTAATCCATTGGGATGCCACTTCATTTTTTTATTTTATATACAAATATTTCTTTCCAATCAGCAGTCTGTTTATTTTAAGTGCTGCAATTATACTGTTATTTATTATTTTTAAAAAGGGAAAAGGAAAAGGTGAAACATTATGAAGAAGGGAAATTTGAATGGTACTCCTTCTTGCATTGACCAAATCCGAAAATGGTTTGAACATTCTACCGATGTTGTTTTAAGAACAAAAACTTTTGATAATGAAGGTCGTTATTTGTTGGGATTTTTATATGCGCCAAACTTAGTGGATATGCCATTCATCAATGAAGTGATTCTGCCTACAATATCTAAAGCGGTTCAAGAAAATGGCGAATTAACAATTGATCAATTAAGCAATATCATGGAGATCAGTACGCTTAAAAAGGGCGCCGATTTAAAAGACGGAGTAGAAAGCATTCTTTTTTCAGGAGACCTGATCATTATTAATGAATCTTCCAACGAAATTTACCATACCCCATTAGCCAATTCCCCTAAGCGCAGTCCGGAAGAATCCAATATAGAATCTTCCATTCGGGGACCTAGGGATGGATTCGTTGAGAATATATCGGATAACATGTCTTTAATTCGCCAGAGGTTAAAAACGGCATCACTTAAATGTATAGAATATACAATCGGGAAAAGAAGTAAAACTAAAATATTGCTGCTATATATTGATGACATTATCAATCCCTCGATTCTTTTGGATATTAAAAAACGATTGGATTCATTAAAGGCTGATATCATAGTCAGCAGTTACCAAGTTGAAGAACTCTTATATGATAATCAATTTTCCATTTTCCCCTTAATGGAGTATATCGGTCGACCGGACTATGTAGTTGAATCCTTGAATCAAGGGCGCTTTGCCATCCTGGTAGACGGGAATCCCACAAGCTTGATCGGACCAACGAGTATTAATCAGTTACTTTATGCTGCCGATGACGCACATACAAGCTTTTTTTACATTAGTTTTATGCGCATCATTCGTGTAGTCTCATTATTTGTAACGGTTACGTTACCGGGATTTTTTATAGCGTTGGTTACCTATCAATTCGACCAAATTCCCTTTTCGCTTCTTGCGACGATTTCAATCACGAGACAGGGATTACCCATACCTGCTTCTTTGGAGGCATTCGTAATGATCATATTGTTTGAACTATTTAAGGAAGCCGGTCTTCGCCTGCCAAAAGCTGTTGGTCCGACGGTTTCCGTATTGGGTGGATTGATTATAGGTGATGCAGCGATTCGGGCAGGGCTGACTTCACCCTCCATGCTCGTAGTAATAGCTGTTACAGTTCTCTCAAGCTATACCCTAATCAATCAGAATATCGCTGGGAATATCGTTCTTATAAGGTTATTCATATTTGCATGTTCAGCATTTCTAGGCTTGTTTGGATTCTTCATGGGAATATTTCTTATCTTGATTGTTGTGGTTTCCTTGGAAAGTTTCGGACAGCCTTTTGTGAATCCATTTTCCAAACCAAATAAATCGGACATGTTAAAAGTCTTATTCAAGCTTCCGTATGGGATGTTAAGGCAGCGGAATCAAGCTCTACAATCCAGTGATAATGAATCGCAAAAGGAGTCGGACAAATGAGAAAGCTAATTGCAGTCATGGTAATTGGCTGTCAACTTTTATTGACGACAGGCTGCTGGGGAATGAAGGAAATTCAAGCTCAAACATATGGATCCGCTCTAGGGATCGATTATAAAGAGGGTGAATTCATCTTATACTTTCAAGCATTGAATTTTTCGGATATAGCAAAACAAGAGGGGGCCACAGCATTACAAGAAAAAACTGGTGTTCTCATTGGGAAAGGTAAAGGGGAAAGTATCGAAGAAGCATTTACTGAATTAGAACAAAATGCAGCATTGCCACTTTATATCGGGCATGTTAACTCCTTCATTTTAAGCGAGGATGTAATCAATAAGAAAATGAAGGATTTCATTGAATATGTAGGGAAAGAGCCCTTATTGCGATACAATTCATGGCTGTTTGTTACAAACGAGGATATTAAAAAGGTGTTTAACAGTGATAGTTTCTTTAATCTTCCTAACTTATTCACGATCATTCAAAGGCCAGAGACCGTTATTAATGAAAACTATTTCATTTCTCCGTTAAAATTCAGTGAACTGGTTTCGAAATTTTATCAACCGGTTGGTTCCATTTTAATTCCCTCTTTAGTAATAAATGAGCGTCATTACACAGACAGGGGGAAAGAAAAAAAGATACCAACGTTGAATGGCGGCTATGTTTTATCAAAACAACAGTATAAAGGGTTCGTAAGTAAACAAGATTTGATAGGATTAAAATGGGTTGAAAATAAGGCGACAGTGATATTCTTTTCGCTGAACGAACAAAAGGTAAGTGTTGAAATAATGGAACCCAAAACAAACATCAAAGTATTGGAACAACAAAAGGAACCCTTATATGATTTAGAAGTTAAAGCAAATGGAATATTGAAACAGAATATAGACAACTTGGATATGGGAAAAATCGAAAAAAAGGTGGAAACAAAAGTAAAACAAGATATTTTAAAGACATTGGGGGCGGGGGAAAAAATCAATACAGACCTTTTTAACATAAGTGAAAAGGCATACAGATACCATGTTAATAAGTGGGATAATGAAATTATTAATTCCTTTGATAAGACTTCAATAAATAACATAAAAGTTAATATCCATATTGAACATAGTGAAAATTACAAACGTTAGTTAATAAGTTTCAGGTTATTGCAGATGAGGGAGTTGTGTTAGACTTAACTTATCAGGAAAATTCAGCGGCTGTTGTTGATCATGATAGGCAGCGCTGAATCCGTCCGTTGGCACTGGAGAAGAATCGGCTTTTACATATGACGAATGACAGCAAATTCTTTCTCAGCCCCAAAAGAGCTCCCGTGCCGATAAAATGAAAAAGGGTGAAATGAAAAATGAAGACAGTAATCATTGCAACGAAAAATAAAGGGAAAGCAAAGGAATTTGAAAGCTTGTTCTCTGCTAAAGGGTATGAAGTCAAAACGCTTCTCGATGTACTGGATGCACCGGATGTGGAGGAAACAGGTACAACTTTTGAAGAAAATGCGATCCTGAAGGCAGAGACCATTGCCCATCAGCTAGGCCACTTTGTCATTGCTGATGACTCCGGATTGATTGTAGATGCATTGGAGGGCCGTCCAGGCGTTTATTCTGCCCGCTATGCTGGAGAGGCCAAGAGTGATGAAGCAAACACGGAAAAAGTCCTCCGCGAACTGGAAGGCGTGCCAAAAGAGGCTAGGACGGCAAGATTTTATTGCGCCTTGGCACTAGCGTCACCCAACCAGGAAACGATTACGGTATCGGGAACGATGGAAGGCTTGATCACGGAACAGCCCTCAGGAACGAATGGATTTGGTTATGATCCCATCTTTTTTGTAGAGGAACAGGGTAAAACAAACGCTGAATTGACAAAAGAGGAAAAAAACCAAATCAGCCACCGTGCCAACGCATTGAGGGCTCTAGATGAAAAACTTGATCTATTTCTAAAAAGGGAAGAAGGAATGTGACGATGAAAGTGCTAATAATGAGTGACAGTCATGGCTTAACTCATGAAATCAGCATGATTGCCGACCGTCATAAACAAGAGGTCGCCGCCATGATCCATTGCGGTGATTCAGAGTTGGAAAAAAATGACCCTCACATGTCGGAGTTTTTGGCCGTTGGCGGGAATTGCGACTATGATTCGGCATATCCGGATGATATTGTGGAGAATATCTCAGGCAAGCGTTTCTTCGTTACGCATGGACACCTCTATAACATAAATATGACCTTGATGAATTTAGCGTATAAAAGTGAAGAGGCTGAAGCAGATATTATTTGTTTTGGTCATTCCCACGCTGCAGGTTCCGAATTGATTGACGGCAAGCTCTTCATCAACCCGGGAAGCATACGCCAGCCGCGGGGACGAAAAGAGAAGACCTATGCCATTTTGGAGATTGGAAATGACCAACTTGAAATCATCTATTATGACCTTGAAGGAAAAATCGTTGAGGATCTAAGAAATGCTTATCAAATGGAATGACTTCATGTATAATGAACAGGAAGCGTTTTTCCCCGCTTCCTGGTTCTTAAAAAAAGAAAAAAACTTTTTTTGAAAAACCGTTGACTTCCTTTTGATATCCTACTATAATAAGAAGTGTCCTAAGGGAACAGTTAAGGTAATACATAAGTTTTACCGCAACTTATATCATAAACGTCTCAGTAGCTCAGCTGGATAGAGCAACGCCCTTCTAAGGCGTCGGTCGGGAGTTCGAATCTCTCCTGGGACACTAACAGAAAAAAGTCAAAACCTTTTAAGGTTTTGGCTTTTTTACTTTTTCTGAGCTGTTTTAAGTTAACGAGGGAATATGAAATGAACGTAGAAAGAATGCATTTTCTTTTGCATCCATTGAATTAATATTGGTTGTATGCAGAAAAGAAGTTTTTTATTTCGTATTTATCGCAGGTGGATGATCTTTTATGTCGAACTTGTTATGAATAAGGAGATGTTTAAATGAATAAAGATAGATTATTCAAGTTCATTCAAACTTCCACTCGGGGCAATTTCTTTTCAGTCGAAATATCCGAAGATGGAACTAAGGTAGTCCAATTAGCCAAGGAGCTAGAAAAAGAGGGAAGAATCAAGTTGAGGGAATGCTCGCGAAAAGAACAAGGTGTTTATCTGGAAGGGATACTTAAGTTTGTGCCAAGCTAATACTTAATAAGCTTTAACAAAGGACTTATACTACGAATTTCATATGCCCCATAGAAAAAAGGATCCAATCATGGATGCTTCAAACTGCAGACAAACTCGATGAAAATTGAGTTTGTCTGCAGTTTTTTTTGGGTTTGTACAATTTGAACGTTACCTCAAGGCACTCGCTTTCCGCGGGCGGTCCGCCCTTGGCGCCTTTGTGCCTGCGGGGTCTCCCCTGAGCGCGCTTTTCTAAGCAGAAGTCTCGCACACCCGTTCCAAAGAAGGCCCCTTGTGTCTACAAACTGAAGCATGATGCTTTTTTTTATATTTATCAAGTTCTATTTAAGGTTTGGAGCTTTTATCATCTTCTTCACTTAGTTGATTTGTACTTGATTGGGTTTGTAAAAGTATTTCATAATCGTATAACGTAATTCTGGCAGTGATGCCTTGAATTGTTCCGATAAATGATGAAATGCCAAATGGTTATGGTTTGGTTTGAAGAAACAATCTGTTCGTGTTCATCTTTCAATGATATATCCTCCTCTAAAAGCTTTATCGCTCTTATACAGCATATTATTTAGATAAGATAGATGAAGGCTATATTTCGACATTTACGCTCCATTATTAAATGCATTATAGCGGAATAGTACCAGGGGGATCATTAACTTGATTGAATGGTGAAAGGTCCATCTCCCGGCTCCCTGAAGATTTGTTCACTATCCCTGCCACCCTCGTTTTATGAATCCCTTCCGACTTTCAAGAATGCTGGTATAATCCGTATATCCTTTGGTGCAATTATAAAAAAATCCGTAAAAACATTGACATAGTTCAAACAAATTAATATTATGTTTAGTATATTATAAACTTTATGAGGAAGTGTTTGGTTTTATGAAGGACGCTGAAATGTTTTGGAGCGCATCCCAAGATGAGCTTAAACAAGGGTATATCGAAGAAGGGAGCCAGTATATTTGTTTACTGTGCGGACATGCAATTGAAAAGGGAATAGTATATCCGGAAGATGGGGTTCTTTATGAAGCTGAGAGGTATATGCGGATTCATATTGAGCGTGCACATCGTTCCGTTTTTGAATACTTGATTGATCTGGATAAAAAACTTACAGGTCTTACGGACCACCAAAATCGCCTTCTTCGCCTTTTTTACCAGGGGAAGAATGATGCTGAGGTTCAGGAGGAAATGGGGATTGGAAGTTCTTCCACAATTCGTAACCATCGCTTTGTGTTGAAAGAGAAAGAGCGGCAGGCTAAGTTGTTTTTAGCCATGATGGAACTTTTGAAAGATAAAGATGAATATGCGCCGGCGTTCATCCCCCTTCATCAAAAAGCAAGGATGGTCGATGATCGTTATAACGTTACCGAGGATGAAAAGATTACTGTGCTGAAAAAGTATTTCCCTAAAGGCAGTCAGGGTGGATTAAAGTCTTTCCCGCCAAAAGAAAAACAAAGGCTAATCATTCTCCTGGAAATTACGAAGCGTTTTGAAAATGAGCGAAAATACGAAGAAAAAGAAATCAATCAAATATTGGGTGCCGTTTATCATGATCATGTTCTATTGAGAAGATATTTAATAGAATATGGATTTTTGGATAGGAAGCCTGATGGAGGCCAGTATTGGCTGAAAAAATGATGACTGGAGGCAAGGAAGATGGATCGTAAAAAAGAATTGAAGCAATTATATAAAGAAACGAAAGTTGAAGCGGGTGTATACCAAATAAGAAATACGGTAAATAATAAAATCTTTATCGGGAGCACCAGAAATTTAAAGACGTTGAAGGGTAAACAATTTGAATTGGAAATGGGAACGAACACCAATAAAGTGCTGCAAGGTGAATGGAATCAATATGGGAAAGAAGCTTTTTCTTTTGAGATACTGGAGGTATTGAAGCCGAAAGAAACAGGATTTTTCGATGCAAAACGCGAATTGAAAAAACTTGAAGAAGTGTGGATGGAAAAAATACAGCCATATGAGGAACGGGGATACAATAAAGTGAAATCCAACTGACTTATCTCTCCGAATTCCTGGTTCTCGATTTAGCGTTAACACATCTCGTCTCATAATTTAAATTAG
Source organism: Peribacillus sp. CSMR9 (assembly GCF_033141925.1). Classification (NCBI taxonomy): domain Bacteria; kingdom Bacillati; phylum Bacillota; class Bacilli; order Caryophanales; family Bacillaceae; genus Peribacillus; species Peribacillus sp. CSMR9. Next base: position 104,414 of record NZ_JAOPHO010000002.1, on the reverse strand, counting down.
ATGAATTACGTATTATAGCTGATGGTAATATTTAGTGTTTACGATTAGGTGGTGCTGGAGAATGGAGATGGATATTTAAGAGCAAAAAAAAGGGTGGAAAACCTTAAGGCATTTTGGATTCATTTAACGGTGTCACCTATTGTCGGATCCTGGTTATTGGTGGTTCCTTTATCCATTTGGAGGGTGGAGGATTGGAGTTCTGGTGCATGGAATAGCAATCTTTGCACATGGGAGCTTTACGTCTTTAGTGGGAAGATAGAAAGATAAAAGAATACATGGAAAAGGATAAAAAGGACAGCTGAAAATGGGATATTCAAAATAGGGAGTCATTATGGCTCTTTTTTTCGTGGGAAGATAATTATGATATCTCACTTGTTGTTGGTTTTTAAATGGTTTAAGCTATTAGTGAGGGGTCCTGTTTGTAAAACTTAGGGGGAACCCTTGAAGGACCTTCTCTAAATACATCATTTTAGGAGTTGCGAATGAAAAAAATAGGATGGACCATAACGGGGATAGGGACAATCATTGCACTGGGTGCCTTGCTTTATCCTTTGGATGTTATTGATAAAACACAATGTATATATTTATTGCTTGGCGGCGCAGGCCTAATGTTTGTCGGGTCTATGTTCAGGGCCATGTCGTTCCTTAAGAGATGACTGATAATGAGAGGCCCGAGTCCTGAAGGCGGCGGATTAAGATGTGTTACGAGTCTTTCACATCAGTTAAAGAATCGAATCAAAAATGTTCATTTAAGGTGATGAAACATGGAGAAAAATCAATTGAAATATGCTCAGCAGCATCTGGCTAATGAACGCACCTTTTTGGCGTGGATAAGAACGGTGATTGCGATAGTGGGGGTTGGCTTTCTCACGACGAGCCTGCATTTTACGATTGGTGTGCATCGGGATGCCCGAATAGACTTGATCAGTATCATACTGGGGATGTTTGCATGTGCATTGGGCCTTGTGATTACGGTGCTGGCGACGTTCGGTTATCTGCAGAAGAAGCGGCAAATCAATGAAGGGACGTTTCGGCCCTCGAGTGCGCACGTAATTCTCATCGCTGTTTTTATGGTCATATTGTTATCGATCATTATTTTATATTTTCTGTCCATAAAAGTATAACGCTCTGCCCTATCCTATATAGGGCAGTCAGTTTGTCGACAAAAGGGGTTCGGAATGTATTAATTCCGAACCCCTTTTGATATTTTCTTGGAATTTTTCTCAAGATTAAGAGCTTAGGTCTCTACGAGCCCACTATGTTAGGCCATTTTTGGACCTTGCCATGTCCAATTGGCCATCTTCTTTACATTCATGGCAGCGAAAGTAAGCATCGCCTGCATCGACAATTTTTTAAGTCCCCTTAAAGTAGTCCAACGCATACCATGCTTTTCTTTTGCATCTGCGAATACACGCTCAATCGTTTCCTTGCGTTTCGCATAGATAGGTTTTACATCTTGATGATGACGCAGGTGATCTGCTTCTTCCATATTTTCTTGCCAGATATGGCGCGTCACCACTTTTTGATGGTCTTTGCTTTCTGTACACTGTGATAAAAATGAACATGTCTTACAAATGTGTTTGGGAGATTTGTACTCACGATATCCCTCTTTATTTGTTGTTGAGTACTTTAAAATTTTAAAACAAAAAAGACTGCAGGCAAAAGGGTTATATCTAATTGTTAAAACAAAGTTGATTGGAGCGGGTGTGCGAGACTCCTGCGGGAAAAGCGCGTCCAAGGGAGACCCCACAGGCGCAAAGGCGCCGAGGGCGGACCGCCCGCGGAAAGCGAGTGCCCTACGTTCTAATCAACGTTCGAATTTTTAAAACCCTCAAAAAAAACTGTAGACAAACTCGATTTTCATCGAGTTTGTCTATAGTTTGTCTGCCCTATCCTATATAGGGCAGTTTTTTAGTTTCTGCTATTTACTTATTCTAACACCATCATGGAAAGATTCCTTCCATTTATTAGTTGCAATAAAAAAACAGAAGCTTGAAAAACTTTGAATTACATTATGGTTGTGCAAGAGTAAGAAAAACCTTGTTAAAAGATTTCATGCAGTACGAACACCTCAGTTTCAGTGAATTCTAGGCTTTACGGGAAATATATCTTCGGAAAATCGTCTCGGAGTTAGCTGGAAAATCAATCATGATTTCCAAGTCATGTCATTTACCTACCTTGGATCATTTTTTATCATCCCTCTTTTATTTGTAAGTAAACTTCACATAGCAATAATTTGAGTAAGCTTTAAATATTTGGTTAATTTCCATTTTGTGAGATATGATAAAAAGGAATTAAAAGGAGGTCATCGAGATGGTGGATATCAAAAAAGGTGAAAGTTCTTTTTTTGTCGAAGAATCTGGCGAGAAACTGGCAGAAATCACATTTTTTAAATCAGGTGATGATGAAATCACAGTTGATCATACCGTAGTTTCTGACAAGCTTCGCGGGCAAAAGGTAGGAAATGCCCTTGTCGAAAAGGTAATAGGATTCGCCCGTGAGGAAAAACTTAGAATTGTTCCAGTATGTTCGTTCGTTCAAAAACAGTTTGAAAAAAATGCAGAATACGAGGATGTTTTGGCTAAATGAACCAGGGGGCTGGACACTTGGGTTGGATTATATCCTCCTGTGTTCAGCCCTTTTGCATGATGGGAAATCCAGCACCCCTTCCATTTCTTCTGGTCATATATTTAATGCGCCTTGCCGTCTGCGGCAAGGCGCATTAAATATAGGGGAGGTGCCAGAATGGCTATCAAATTACAAACCTTGTTGAATCGCGCAAAGGGGAACACGGGAAGCAAAATGGACCCGGTCGTGAACGAGTCGATACTTGAAGTGGTTAAATTAGCTTATGAAGCGGGGATATTTGTTCAAATCACGGCTGGTTACCGATGTTTCTTTATGAACGAGGCAGAACGAATAAATCAAAGCCGATCGTGACATATGCCAGAGCGGGCCAATCCTTGCATAACTATGGATTTGCTGTAGATTTTATCATTGTTAGTGATACGGCAAGCGGGCATTGTGGACAGAGGAAGAAAAGTGGACAAGAGTACCAGCCATAGCAAAATCCCTGGTATTTGTTTGGGGGGATTTTGAATCGTTCCGAGATTTTCCGCATCTTGGGATGTCGGGGGGTTTATCTACGAGAGATCTTCAAAAGGGATTTAGGCCAAGTATTTATCAAGAGTTGCGTTAACGCCCCTTTTCATAAAGGAGATTGACAGTTAGAAATGAAGCCGAAAGGAATAATGGGTGATTCCGCATATGAGTGGGTAATGGAAATACATGGATGCGTAATTGGAGTTTCTGATGAATAAGTTTTTTATAAATTTAAAATTCTAACTCTGAAATCTAACATTTTTAAAAATTAATAATTGAAATAACTTATTTATAGAATGTGGTAATGATAGGTATGTAAGCGTATACAACAAAACTCGCAATTTAGAATTATCAAAAAATTCTCAAAAACCTGTTGACTACTACATGAAATACACGTAAGATAATCACAAATACAAGACATCAAACATAAGCGTTTCGAAAAATATGAATAATGCGAAAAGCATTGAAGAGGATAAGTAGTCTTTTTAAAAGGCATTCACAGAGAGCCGGGTTGCTGAGAACCGGTATTGTCCCAAAAGATGAACTCACCTTGGAGTTTCAGCTTGAACGTCAGACTAGTAGGGCTGAACGGGTGCGTACCAGTACCCGTTACCAAAACAGAGAATAGTGTAGACTATTCAAAGTGCGCATGGAGTTTCATGCGAAAAAGGGTGGTACCGTGGAGTGGCTCATCAAGCCTTTTCACCCCTTTAACTTGCCGAGTGCAAGTACATTTGGGGTGAAAAGGCTTTTTTGTATGCCTTAAAAGCTGAAAATTCTGAATCTTAGGAAATTATTTTATGGGAAAGTGAAGGGGGTATTAACGAAATGACACAAAAATCAGTGGTAGCTGATCGGAACGGTGGAAAGACACATTATAGTGGTGCCGAATTTCTGCTGAATGCATTGAAAAAGGAAAATGTTGAAGTCATCTTTGGATATCCGGGTGGTTCCGTATTGCCGATTTATGACAAGCTTTACAGTTCAGAGCTTTTTCATATTTTGACAAGACACGAACAAGGTGCGATCCATGCAGCGGAAGGATACGCCAGGATAACCGGCAAGCCGGGGGTGGTCATAGTCACATCCGGACCAGGAGCGACGAACATTGTCACGGGTTTGGCTGATGCAATGATCGACTCATTGCCGCTTGTGGTTATTTCGGGTCAGGTCGCTACCAGCGTAATTGGTTCAGATGCATTCCAGGAAGCGGATGTACTGGGGATCACTACACCGATTACAAAACATAATTACCAGGTAAGAAAGCCGGAAGACCTCCCGCGCATTATAAAAGAAGCTTTTTATATCGCTTCAAGCGGCAGGCCTGGCCCAGTATTAATTGATATACCTAAAGATATGGCCATTTTAGAAGGTGCATACACGGATGAGGAGCCAGAAATGGATCTCCCTGGTTACCAGCCGACGACCAAGCCGAATTACTTACAGATCAGAAAGCTTGTTGAAGCCGTAAGTGGAGCGAAAAGACCGGTCATTCTTGCAGGGGCAGGCGTCCTGCATGCGAAGGCATCTCACCTATTAAAGGACTATGTCGAGCAGCAAGGCATTCCCGTCGTCCACACTTTATTGGGTCTTGGAGGTTTTCCGGCGGAACACCCCCTCTTTATCGGAATGGGTGGTATGCATGGCTGTTTTGCAGCAAACATGGCGTTATCGAAATGTGACCTATTAATCAATATCGGTGCCAGGTTCGATGATCGATTGACTGGAAATCTAGCGAAGTTCGCACAGCATGCAACGGTGGCCCATATCGATATTGATCCAGCGGAAATCGGTAAAAATGTACCGACGAAAATTCCAGTTGTCGGAAGTGCTAAGGAAGCACTGACGGAGTTAATCGCACAAAATGGCAAGAAGCCGGAAATTGAAAAATGGACCACACAGCTGACTGCATGGAATGAAGAGTTCCCATTGCGTTATACACATGAAGAAGGTGTGCTGAAACCACAGCGGGTCATCCAGATGCTTCATGAAAAAACGAAAGGGGAGGCCATTGTTACGACGGATGTTGGACAGCATCAAATGTGGGCAGCGCAATACTATCCGTTTAACAAACCGAATTCATGGGTCACTTCCGGTGGACTCGGAACGATGGGCTTTGGCTTACCTTCGGCTCTCGGAGCACAACTGGCGAATCCGAAAGCGACGGTGCTTTCCATATCGGGAGATGGCGGTTTCCAGATGTGCCTGCAAGAACTATCGGTCATTGCCGAAATGAATCTGCCGATCAAAATCATCATTGTCAATAACGGGGCACTCGGGATGGTAAGGCAGTGGCAGGAACTCTTTCATGATAACCGTTTCTCACACAGTATTTTTCAATCGCATCCGGACTTTGTGAAATTAGCCGATGCTTATGGAATTCCGGGTTACAAGGTGACGACGGAGGAAGAAGCCAGCAACTGCCTGGATGTAGCGTTAGCGACAGATGGTCCGGTATTAATCGATTTCCGTGTAAAGCAAAAAGAAAATGTCTTTCCGATGGTAGCACAAGGAAAAGGGCTTGATGAAATGGAAGGAGTTTAATCAATGAAAGGAATTCTAAGCCTCACCGTGAACAACCGGCCAGGCGTCCTGAATCGGATTACGAATCTGTTCACGAAAAGAAATTATAACATTGAAAGCATGGCTGTCGGCCCATCCGAGCAGGAAGGCATTTCAAGGATGACCTTCGTGGTCGATGTTGATGACGAAACAGTCGTTGAACAGATCACCAAGCAATTGAACAAGCAGATCGAAGTATTGAAAGTATATGATATTACGAATCAATCCATTGTGGCGAGGGAACTTGCACTCATCAAAATATTGGTGACAACACATACCCGAGCTGAGATTTATTCAGTCATCGAACCCTTCCGTGCATCAGTAATTGATGTCAGTAAAGATAGCGTGACCGTCCAAATCACAGGGGAATCGGATAAAATCGAAGCTTTCATTGAACTGATCAAGCCATATGGCATCAAGGAATTGGCAAGGACAGGGACAGCCGCCATCCCGCGTGGAATGCAAATAGCACACGCCAAGAGCGCAACAATTGTATAAAAAAACAAAAACAATAATGAAAAGAAAAGGGAGATGTAATTATTATGGCAAAAGTATATTATAACGCAGAAGCAAACGAGAATTTTTTCAACAATAAAAAGGTAGCGGTCATCGGATATGGTTCACAAGGACACGCACACGCACAAAACCTACGTGACAGTGGTGTAGAAGTAATCATCGGAATCAGGAAAGGTAAATCCTTCGATAAAGCGGTGGAAGACGGGTTCAATGTTTACACAGTTAAAGAAGCTGCTGAACAGGCAGACGTAATCATGAACCTTTTACCTGATGAAACTCAGCCGAAAGTATACCAAGAAGAAATCAAACCGGTATTGCGCGCAGGTCAAGCGTTAATGTTCGCACACGGATTCAACGTCCATTTCAATCAAATCGTTCCTCCAGCAGATGTGGATGTATTATTAGTCGCTCCAAAAGGTCCGGGACATCTTGTTCGCCGTACATATGAACAAGGTGCAGGGGTGCCGGCATTGTTCGCCATCTATCAAAATGTTACGGGTGAAGCAAGAGAATTGGCACTTGCGTACGCTCGGGGAATCGGTTCTTTAAGAGCTGGCGGTTTGGAAACTACTTTCCAGGAAGAAACGGAAACGGATCTATTTGGAGAACAGGCCGTACTTTGCGGCGGATTGACTTCCCTTGTGAAAGCTGGTTTCGAAACCTTGACAGAAGCTGGATACCAGCCGGAAGTGGCATATTTCGAGTGTTTACATGAACTTAAATTAATCATCGACCTTATGTATGAGGGCGGAATGGAAAACATGCGCTATTCCATTTCTGACACAGCTCAATGGGGAGATTTCGTTTCTGGACCACGCGTTGTGACGGAAACTACGAAAGAGGCCATGAAAGCGATCTTGAAAGACATCCAAGACGGTGAGTTCGCTAAAGGATGGATCTTGGAAAACCAAGCGAACCGTCCAGTCTTCAATGCTATCAATAATCGTGAAAACCAACATCAAATCGAAGTGGTTGGCCGTGAATTAAGAAAAATGATGCCATTCGTAAAACCTCAACAAAAAGAGAAAGAAGTGGTAGCCGTTGCGAAAAATTAATATATTTGAAACTACGCTTCGAGATGGGGAGCAATCAGCCGGTGTGAATTTGAATTTTACCGAAAAGCTTGAAATTGCTTATCAGCTTGAAAGATTGGGTGTTGATATTATCGAAGCCGGTTTTCCGGCAGCATCCAAAGGGGATTTCAACTCCGTACAGGAAATCGCGCGCAAAATTAAAAACAGCTCTGTTACGGGGCTGGCGCGTGCTGTAAAAGGAGATATTGATGCAGCCTGGGATTCATTAAGGGACGGGGCGGAACCGAGATTGCATACGTTCATCGCCACTTCGCCCATTCATCGTGAATATAAGTTAAAAATGTCGAAGCAGCAAGTGATTGAAAAGTCGGTTGAAATGGTTAAGTACGGAGCAGCGCGTTTTCCGATCGTGCAATGGTCTGCAGAAGATGCAAGCCGTACGGAACTTGACTATTTGGCTGAAATCGTTGAAGCGGTCATTCAAGCTGGTGCTAAGGTCATTAATATCCCGGATACTGTAGGGTATGCAGCTCCAATCGAATACGGAAACATTTTCAGATACCTTCGTGAACATGTTCCTTCTATTGATAAGGTTAGCTTATCTGCACACTGCCATGACGATCTTGGAATGGCAACGGCCAATTCATTGGCTGCCATCGAAGGCGGGGCTACACAAGTCGAAGGCACAATCAACGGCATTGGTGAACGTGCTGGAAATGTGGCACTTGAAGAGGTGGCTATGGCACTCTACATCCGTAAAGATTTCTATCAAGCGGGAACGGGCCTTGTATTAAATGAAATTAAAAGGACCAGTGACCTGGTTAGCCGCCTTACGGGAATGCAAGTTCCTGCTAATAAAGCCATAATTGGCGCCAATGCTTATGCACATGAATCTGGCATTCATCAGGATGGCATGTTAAAAGAAAAAACGACATACGAAATCATATCACCTGAACTCGTCGGAGTTTCGTCCAATTCACTTGTTTTAGGGAAGCATTCAGGGCGGCATGCTTTTAAAGAAAGATTACAAGAGTTGAATTTTACGGTAACGGATGAGGAAATGAACTCATTATTCGTTCAATTCAAGGAATTGGCTGATAATAAAAAGACCATGACTGATGAAGATATCGTGGCACTGGTGCTTGAAGAGAAAGCGACGGATATCAGTTTCTATGACCTGATTTCTTTCCAGATTTCCCACGGTACACATCAAGTTGCCACAGCGACGGTTACACTGAAAAAAGGCGATAATGAAGAGATTCAGGAAGCGGCTACTGGGGCAGGGAGTGTTGAAGCCCTTTATAACACGCTTGAAAGATGTTTGGGCAGTGAAATCAACTTGCTGGACTATCGAATTCAATCGGTGGGTGGCGGTATGGATGCCCTTGCTCAGGTTTTTGTGAAAATTGATTATAACGGTGTGGAAACGAGCGGCCGCGGTCTTGATCAGGACGTCTTGGAGGCATCTGCCAAAGCGTATTTGAACGCTGTGAACCGTGTGATCATCATGAGGGAACTGGAAGAAAAAGCAGTATTACAATAGGAAGGGGAGATTTCGATGAAAAGGAATATTGCGGTGCTTCAAGGAGATGGCATCGGGAAAGAAGTAACAAGAGGCGCTGTAGAAATCCTCGAAGCCGTTGCCCAAAGATATGGACACGATTTTGAATTTCAATATGGTGAGATTGGAGGCGGGGCCATCGATAACACAGGCTCCCCCTTGCCGGATGAAACAGTGGAGATTTGTAAAAACAGCGATGCGGTATTATTGGGTGCCGTTGGAGGACCTAAGTGGGATGACCAGCCTGCACACCTAAGACCGGAACGTGGTTTGTTGAAAATCCGAAAAGATTTGAATCTTTATGCTAACATCCGTCCAATCAGCTACTATTCCAGCTTGTCGGAATCTTCTCCTCTTAAAAAGGAATTCATTGAAGATGTTGATTTCGTGATTGTCAGGGAACTAACTGGCGGCCTGTATTTCGGTAAGCCAAGTGAGCGCGTTGAAAGAGAAGGGAAAGAAGCGGTTGTCGATACCCTTTTCTATCAGAAAAGCGAAATGAAGCGCATCATTGAACTTGCTTTTGAATTAGCATCGGAACGCAAGAAAAAAGTAACATCCGTGGATAAAGCGAATGTTCTTGAATCCAGCAGGATGTGGCGTGAAACGGCTGAAGAAATCGCCAAGGACTATCCGGATGTAATCCTTGAACACATGCTTGTGGATAATGCAGCCATGCAACTGATTAAAAACCCGAAACAATTTGATATTATCGTGACGGAGAATATGTTCGGTGATATTTTAAGCGATGAAGCCTCTGTATTGACTGGCTCGCTTGGAATGCTTCCTTCCGCCTCCATATCAACGGAAGGGCCTAATTTATATGAACCGATTCATGGCTCTGCTCCTGATATTGCGGGCAAAAACTTAGCTAATCCAATTGGGACCATTTTATCAGCGGCGTCCATGCTGCGTTTGTCCTTTGGCTTGGAAGATGAGGCACTTGCCGTTGAGCAGGCAGTGGAAACGGTCCTTGATTATGGTTTGAGAACAGGCGATATCGCAAATGGCCAACCAATTATTACGTCTACTTCAGAGATGATTGCAGAAATAAAAGCCAATCTTTTAGACCAGGAAGCTATTTCCAATATCATGGGAGCTTACGCATAAACTTCTTTCACGGCCTAATATTAGGCCGTGTTTTTTAAAAAAATATAAGATTGATCGAGGTGGGATAAGATGGGAAAGTCGATAATAGAGAAAATATGGGATCGTCATATTGTAAATGAAGAGGAAAATAAACCGGATTTGATTTATATAGACCTTCAATATATTCATGAAGTGACATCTCCGCAAGCATTTGAGGGATTGAGATTAAAAGGACGCACAGTCAGGAGACCAGACCGTACTTTTGCGACAATGGATCATAATGTACCAACCGTTAATCGCTATTTCATCGAGGATGATATTGCTAGAAAGCAATTAGAGGCACTAGACCAAAACTGTAAGGAGTTCGGTATCCGCCTGGCTGATTTGGACAGCCCGGAACAAGGGATCGTTCACGTTATCGGGCCAGAATTAGGGCTTACACAGCCAGGGATGACGATTGTATGCGGTGACAGTCATACTTCCACACATGGTGCGTTTGGATCGATTGCGTTTGGAATCGGTACGAGTGAGGTTGAGCATGTTTTGGCCACACAAACCCTTTGGCAAACAAAACCGAAAACATTAAAGCTTGAGGTTAATGGCAAACTTGGACACGGTGTAATGGCGAAAGATGTCATTTTATATGTGATTTCTAAATTTGGCGTCGATTTCGGCACTGGGCACATCATTGAGTATTGCGGAGAAGTTTTCCGGGATATGTCGATGGAAGAGAGAATGACGGTTTGCAATATGTCGATTGAAGGCGGGGCAAGGGCGGGGCTGGTTGCTCCTGATGAAACAACTTTCTCCTATTTGAAAGGTCGTAAATATTTGCCGAAAGGAGAAGAGTTCGAGCAATGTGTTCAGGAGTGGAAGTCACTTTCAAGTGATGAGGATGCTGTATATGACCAAGAAATCATTCTTGATGGCAGCCTGATTTCACCTATGGTCAGCTGGGGTACAAATCCTGGAATGGCTAGTGGAGTGGACGGTAAAGTACCTACCTTTGCGGAAGGCATCATGGACTCTAAGGAACTGAATCGGGCACTTGAGTACATGGGTCTTGAGGAAGGCATGCCAATCACGGAGATTCCCGTTCAGCATGTATTCATTGGATCTTGTACGAACTCACGCATTGAAGACTTGCGGCAGGCCGCAGAAATGATCGATGGCCAGACTGTGCAAAAAGGAGTTCGGGCGATGGTCGTTCCCGGTTCACAGAGTGTTAAAAGGCAAGCGGAAGAAGAAGGATTGGATGAAATCTTCAAAACTGCGGGCTTTGAATGGCGTGAATCAGGTTGCAGCATGTGTTTGAGCATGAACCCTGATGTGGTTCCAGCCGGAGAGCATTGTGCCTCCACCAGTAACCGGAACTTTGAAGGCAGGCAAGGTGCTGGTGCAAGAACACACCTAGTTAGTCCGGCAATGGCTGCCGCGGCTGCCATTCATGGGAAATTTGTCGATATCAGGAATTCGGAAAGAACTGAACAAGTCCAATAAGAATAAGAATTAACCGGAGGTGCAGAGAATGGAACCCATTACTATTTACAAAGGAAGAGCGGCGGCACTTGACCGTAAAAACGTGGATACGGACCAAATCATTCCAAAGCAATTTTTAAAACGGATTGAGCGAAGCGGATTTGGAGAATTTTTATTCTATAACTGGCGTTTTAATGAGAATGGAAAAGAAAATCCTGATTTTGAATTGAATCAGCCCCATAATAAAAACGCATCCATTTTAATAGCAGGTGAAAATTTTGGCTGCGGTTCTTCTCGTGAGCATGCTCCGTGGTCATTGAAAGACTATGGATTCGATATCATCATCGCACCGTCTTATGCTGATATCTTTAAAAGTAATTGCATGAAAAATGGCATGGTCCCCATCGCTTTAACCCAGGCAGAAGTAAAGTATTTAATGGAGAGGGTGTCGGCAACTGATTATGAGTTGACTATCGACCTTCCCAATCAGACATTGAAAGATGGCCAAGGGTTTGAAACAAGCTTTGACATCCATCCATATTGGAAGGAAATGCTTATTAAGGGCTGGGATGAAATTTCGATAACCCTGCAATATGATCAAAAGATTTCTGCCTATGAATCGCAAGAAAAGGTTGTATCGAGTATTTAATTGAAGAATGTCATTTTCCCGCCATCCTTTCATTTGAAAGGATGCGGGTTTTTTTTTGAGGAAGCTGGTTAAGACGGAATGGCGTTCATCCGTCCATATAATTTTGTGTTTCCTGCTATTACATGCTAAACTGTTTTTCAAAAAGCGAACGGTGAGGCGGAAAATAGGATGGATAATGAGAACAACCAAAAGAAGGCCGGAGAAACCAAGATTATCGCCTTTCCAAATCTCGGTGAAAGGCTGATTGCAAAAGGGCTTGACGAGCTTGGGAACAGAAACTTTAAAGCGGCTGCACAGCTTTTCAGCCAAGCTAGGGAGTATGAGCCCGAAAATGATGAAGTTTGCATGGGGCTTGTAGTCTCACTAGTAGAACTTGAGTATTATGAGGAGTCAAAAGAGTTGTGTATAGAGATGCTGAATAAAGGCATAGGCGACTATTTTCAACTTATCAATATCTATTTGATGGTACTGCTGCAATTAGGCGAGCATCAGGAAATGGTCACGACAATCGAGCTGCTATTTGAAGAGAGCCAAATTCCCTTTGATAAAGAGGAACATTTCGAAAAGATGCTTCAGTTCAGTAAAAGGGCCCTTGAGGATAAAAAAGAAGAAAAGGAAAGGCAAAATCAGCAGCTTGCAGAGGAATTGCTGGAGAATGATCTTTTTGAAGGAAAAATGGATAATGAAATGTTCATGGTCATTTCAAAACTAACGAATATCAATATTCGACCATTTATCCCGGAAATCGCACAATTTCTACAAAATGATGAGGGACACCCTTTCTTTAAAACGATGCTCCTTAACATTCTTATTGACCAGGAATACAACGAGGAAGTGACACTAAGGAAATTCAATCAAACGAAGTCGGTCATACCAAGGGAATTGAAAAGTGTGAAGGAGACGGACTTCTATAAGAAGGTCACAGGCCTGACTGAAGAGGAAATCAGTCAGGAAAATCCGAGCTTATTTGAAATGGTCCATAGTTTGATTGACCGTCATTCCTTTATATTGTACCCCTTTGAACCTGGACCTGAAAGATTTGCGGCTTGGGCAGCAGCCTATCATGCCTTAGCGGAAGAATACATGACTGGGGAAGTTTTTGGGAGTGACTTGGCTGACCTTTATCTGGCTGATGAAGAAACCGTTGCGGATATCCTATCCTATTTAAAAGAAATTGAGGAAATTTCTTATCCCATTATTTAAGCTATTGCTGTTGTAACAGATTAAACCTGTGGTATAATGTAGTGGTTGTAATGTATAATCGTCAGGTTTTGACGATTTCCCAATATTTTTTTTGGGTATATTTGAGGGATGACTTGTTACACTTGCAAAGCATATTCATCCAATGCTTATTATTGAAGTATATAGATTTTTTGGAGGGAAACACATGTCTGTAAAATGGGAAAAACAAGAAGGTAATCAAGGCGTACTAACAATTGAAGTTGACTCTGCAAAAGTAAACGAAGGTTTAGACGCAGCTTTCAAAAAAGTAGTGAAACAAGTAAATGTACCTGGCTTCCGTAAAGGTAAAATGCCACGTCAAATGTTCGAAAAAAAATTCGGCGTAGAATCACTATACCAAGATGCGCTTGATATCATTCTTCCAGATGCTTATGCAAATGCTGTCGAAGAAGCTGGAATCCAGCCTGTAGATCGTCCAGAAATCGACATCGAGAAAATGGAAAAAGGCGAAAACCTGATCTTCACTGCAACTGTAACAGTTAAGCCTGAAGTTAAATTGGGAGATTACAAAGGTGTTGAAGTTGAAAAATTCAATACTGAAGTAACTGACGAAGATGTTGAAAACGAATTGAAAACTTTGCAAGAGAAGCAAGCTGAGCTTGTTGTTAAAGAAGAAGGACAAGCTGCTGACGGCGATACAGTCGTTCTTGACTTTGAAGGATTCGTTGATGGTGAAGCATTCGAAGGCGGAGCTTCAGAAAACCATTCATTGGAAATCGGTTCAAACTCTTTCATTCCAGGATTTGAAGAGCAGCTTGTTGGTCTTGAAACTGGCGCTGAAAAAGATATCGAAGTTACTTTCCCTGAAGAATATCATGCTGCTGAACTTGCAGGTAAACCAGCTGTATTCAAAGTGAAAATTCACGAAATCAAAACTAAACAACTTCCTGAGTTGGATGATGAGTTCGCGAAAGATGTCGACGACGAAGTGGAAACTTTGGCTGAACTTAAAGAAAAAACAAAACATAAATTAGAGCATGACAAAAAACACGAAGAAGAAAACTTCATACAAAACACTGTAATTGGTAAAGCTGTTGAAGGCGCAGAAATGGACGTTCCTGAAGCAATGATTTCAAACGAAGTGGACCGCATGATGAATGAGTTCTCTCAACGCATTCAATCTCAAGGACTTAATTTGGAACTTTACTACCAATTCTCAGGTCAAGACGAAGAAGCTTTAAAAGCACAAATGAAAGAAGAAGCTGAAGGACAAGTTCGTACGAGCCTGACTCTTGAAGCAATCGCTGAAGTTGAAAAACTTGAAGCGACTGACGAAGATGTAGAAGCTGAACTTGGACAAATGGCTACAATGTACAATATGGAAATTGAAGCGATCAAACAAGCTCTTGGAAACTTAGAAGGAATCAAAGGCGATCTTAAAATTAAGAAAGCTATTGACTTCTTGGTAGAAAACAGCAAAACAGTTGACGCAAAATAATTTTTATAAATAAGTAGATTTAAATATTTCCTTAAAAAACAAGGCGCGAGTAATCGTGCCTTGTTTTATACATATTGAGAATTAGTGGAAATTTCAAATATCGGTAAGTTCCTGATTGATTTTTTTTGAATTTCAGTGTAGATTAGTTCTAATACCGCATATACATATTTATACAGCAAATCCTGATTTTAAAAATCAAAAGTTTTGGGCATACTGGTAAAGGGCAAATACATATTGATTGATTATTGTACATATTTACAACTCGGACGCGTGAGCATTTTTGTTACTAAACTTCCAAGAACATGATAAAATGCAAAACATGCTAGGGATTTTGGAATGCTTAAGTAGGTGTGTGCCCGGTTTTTTTTTACAATCGGGTACCGCTATGTAATAGAGTTGGAAGAGTATTTGAAGGGGTGAACGTACATGTTTAAATTTAATGATGAAAAAGGACAGTTAAAATGTTCTTTTTGCGGTAAAACACAAGAACAAGTCCGTAAACTGGTTGCTGGTCCAGGTGTATATATTTGTGACGAGTGTATCGAGCTTTGTACGGAGATCGTCGAAGAAGAGTTGGGGACTGATGAAGAAGTAGAATTCAGAGATGTGCCTAAACCTATGGAAATCCGTGAAATTCTTGACGAATATGTGATTGGACAAGAACAGGCGAAGAAGTCTTTGGCTGTCGCTGTTTACAATCATTATAAACGTATCAATTCCAATAGCAAAGTCGACGATGTTGAGCTTTCTAAAAGTAACATCGCCTTGATCGGACCGACTGGAAGCGGGAAAACCCTTCTTGCGCAAACATTGGCGCGATTACTGAATGTTCCTTTTGCAATTGCTGATGCGACTTCATTGACAGAAGCTGGATATGTTGGGGAAGATGTCGAAAACATCCTTCTAAAATTGATCCAAGCAGCTGATTATGATGTGGAAAAAGCGGAAAAAGGCATCATTTATATTGATGAAATCGATAAAGTTGCCCGTAAATCGGAGAATCCTTCCATTACACGTGACGTGTCCGGTGAAGGTGTGCAACAAGCTTTATTGAAAATTCTTGAAGGAACGGTTGCAAGCGTACCGCCTCAAGGTGGACGTAAACACCCACATCAAGAATTCATCCAAATCGATACGACCAATATCTTGTTCATCTGTGGCGGTGCATTTGATGGCATCGAACCGATCATCAAACGCCGTCTTGGTCAAAAAGTCATTGGTTTTGGCTCTGACGTGAAAAAGGATGATATTGCAGAAAAAGAATTGCTTTCAAAAGTTCTTCCTGAAGACTTGCTTCGTTTCGGTTTAATTCCGGAATTCATCGGGCGTCTTCCGGTAATTGCGACTCTTGAGCAATTGGATGAAGCTGCTTTGATTGAAATCCTGACAAAGCCGAAAAATGCCCTTGTTAAGCAATATCAAAAATTGCTTGAGCTTGACGATGTTGAATTGGAATTCGAACAGGAAGCGCTAAGTGAAATTGCTAAAAAGGCAATTGAACGTAAAACTGGTGCACGTGGTCTGCGTTCCATCATTGAAGGCATCATTCTTGAAGTGATGTTCGATCTGCCTTCACGTGATGATGTTGCAAAATGTGTAATCACAGGCAGCACGATTTCGAAAAATGAATCTCCAAAGCTCGTCCTTAAAGACGGTACAACCATCAAAGGACAAGGAAAGAAAACATCTGCTTAATTTATAGGAAAAGTAAGACTGCCAGTTCATCCTGGCAGTCTTTTTTCTTTTGTCTTTTTTTATGTTTATTGAGAAAATACTGTTCTTTGAGATGAAAACCCCAAAATTTACAACACGAAATTTTTGGATAATTTCGCCCTTCCAAAGGAGATACTAACAGAAATGACAAACTTGGAGAGTGCAGGAGGGAATACGATGAATTGGACAGGATTGGCGTTGTTTATCCAGCTGTTTTTTGGGATCATTATTGGATTGTATTTTTTGAACTTATTGAAAGGCCAGCGGACACAAAAAGTTTCCATTGACCGTGATTCACGTAAGGAAATGGACCAATTACGGAAGATGAGATCGATTTCGTTAACAGAGCCATTGGCAGAGAAGGTTAGACCAAGCACATTTAATGAAATCATCGGTCAGGAAGATGGCATTAAATCTTTAAAGGCTGCTTTATGTGGACCAAATCCCCAGCATGTGATAGTTTATGGTCCTCCAGGGGTAGGGAAAACAGCAGCGGCCAGACTTGTTTTGGAAGAGGCTAAGAAAAATGGTAAGTCCCCTTTTAAGAATTCGGCAGTGTTTGTTGAACTGGATGCCACCACCGCCAGGTTCGATGAACGGGGGATTGCCGATCCGCTGATCGGTTCTGTGCATGATCCAATCTATCAAGGGGCCGGGGCGATGGGACAGGCTGGCATTCCGCAGCCAAAGCAAGGTGCAGTAAGCAATGCTCATGGAGGCGTACTGTTCATAGATGAAATAGGGGAGCTTCATCCAATACAGATGAATAAACTGTTGAAGGTATTGGAGGATCGCAAGGTCTTTCTGGAAAGTGCCTATTACCAAGAGGAAAATCAAAGTATTCCCACTCACATCCATGATATTTTTAAAAATGGACTTCCGGCTGACTTTCGATTGATTGGGGCCACAACAATAACGCCAAATGAAATCGCACCTGCGATACGCTCGAGATGCATAGAAGTGTTTTTTCGTGAACTTGACAGGGAAGAAATAATCACTGTGGCTAAGAATGCCTCCGATAAAGTTGGAATTACCATCAGTGAAAAAGGCTTGCAGTCGATTTCGGATTATGCCCGAAATGGCAGGGAAGCTGTCAACATGATTCAGACTCTTGCAGGAATATCAATTAATGAAAACAGGACTTTTATCAGAGAAGAAGATATTGATTGGATGGCACATAGCAGCCAACTTACCCAAAGAATGGACAGGAAAATAGAATCAAATTCTAAAATAGGCCTTGTCAACGGTCTTGCAGTCTACGGTCCCAACAGCGGGGCATTGCTGGAAATCGAGGTCATGGTCATGGCCGCCCCTGATGAAAAAGGTTCGATTAATATTACCGGCATTGTCGAAGAAGAGAGTATTGGCGGTGGGAATGGCAAGTCGATTCGCCGCAAAAGCATGGCAAAAGGTTCGATTGAAAATGTGATTACGGTTTTACGGTCGATGGGAGTGCCTGCCGATCAATTCGATATCCATGTCAACTTTCCGGGCGGAAGTCCTGTAGATGGTCCTTCTGCTGGAATTGCAATGGCAACAGGCATTTACTCGGCCATTTATAAAATCCCTGTAGATCACACATTAGCGATGACTGGAGAAATTAGCATTCATGGCGGTGTTAAACCGATTGGCGGAGTCATTCCGAAAATCAAGGCAGCAAAACTTGCCGGGGCAAAGAAAGTAATCATCCCTGCCGATAACATGCAGCCGCTGCTATCTGAAATCAAGGATATAGAAATCATTACAGTTTCGAATGTGAAAGAAGTGCTGGATCAGGCACTGAAAAAGGAACTGATGTCGGAACAAATTCTCACATCCTTAGACCTATCGAAAAAAGAAAGCGTATAAAGGAAATGCCCCGGATTAAAACAGAACCGGGGCATTTTAAGGACCATAATGGGGGTCCTCCATAAACCTAACAAAAAAATAAACACTGTTAAGACGTGCTTTTTTATCTAATATTGGAGATAATAATAGCAGTCGAAACGTGTTAAGGTAAACGAATAGACACTTCTATATAAATAGGATAGAATTGTTAAAAGGTTGAGAACATGGGTAAATAGTTTACAACGACGATACTAATTAGATGGAGGTGTCAGGAAATGACTGATCAAGAAATCATCGTCCCCCTCCTGCCGCTTAGAGGACTGCTTGTATATCCAACAATGGTACTTCATTTAGATGTAGGCCGAGATAAATCGGTACAAGCCCTTGAGAAAGCAATGGTGGAAGACCATCTTATATTTTTGACGACACAACAAGATGTTTCGTTGGACGAACCAGGTGAAGAAGATTTATTTACTATGGGAACTTTAACAAAGGTAAAACAGATGCTGAAGCTTCCGAATGGTACAATCCGGGTGTTAGTGGAAGGATTGAACCGGGCAGAGGTCATTGAATTTTACGATTATGAGACACATTATGGTGCCAAGATTAAAATATATGAAGACAGTGATGAAAAGGATGCTGAACATCAAGCATTAATGCGCACCCTACTGGATTATTTTGAACAATACATAAAAATGTCCAAGAAAATAACCGGTGAAACGTTTTCGTCCACTTCCGATATTGAAGAGCCGGGGAGATTAGCGGATATAATCGCTTCCCATTTGCCTTTGAAATTGAAGGAGAAGCAAGAAGTGCTTGAGACCATTGATATGAAAAAGCGTTTAAGCCGGGTGATCGAAATCATCAATAACGAGAAAGAAGTTCTTTTTCTCGAGAAAAAAATTGGCCAGCGTGTTAAGCGTTCGATGGAACGGACCCAAAAAGAATATTACCTACGTGAACAAATGAAAGCGATCCAAAAGGAATTGGGCGATAAAGAAGGAAAAACAGGGGAAATTGAGGTCCTCAACGAAAAGATAGAAGAAGCGGATATGCCTGAGCATATTAAAGAAACGGCATTAAAGGAATTGGACCGTTATGAAAAAGTTCCGTCAAGCTCTGCCGAGAGTTCTGTCATCCGTAATTATATCGAATGGTTGATCTCGCTTCCTTGGTCCAAAGCGACTAAAGATGACTTGAATATTCACAAAGCTGAAAAGATCCTGAACAGGGACCACCATGGATTGGAAAAGGTGAAAGAACGGGTGCTTGAGTATTTAGCCGTCCAGCAATTGACCAATTCATTGAAGGGACCGATCCTTTGCTTAGTGGGACCACCCGGCGTCGGGAAAACAAGTCTGGCTAAATCGATTGCTTCATCCCTGAATAGGAATTTCGTCCGTATATCTTTAGGCGGGGTGCGTGATGAATCAGAAATCCGCGGACATCGCCGCACATATGTAGGGGCGATGCCGGGAAGGATCATCCAAGGCATGAAAAAAGCTGGAACGATCAATCCTGTCTTTTTACTGGACGAAGTGGATAAGATGTCCAATGACTTTAGGGGAGATCCATCTGCAGCGATGCTGGAGGTGCTCGATCCGGAGCAAAATCATAATTTCAGTGATCATTATATTGAAGAAACGTATAATCTTTCCAAAGTCATGTTCATAGCGACTGCGAATAATTTGGGATCCATTCCAGGCCCGCTTCGTGATCGTATGGAAATCATTTCGATTGCAGGTTATACTGAGATAGAGAAACTTCATATAGCCAAGGATCACTTACTGCCAAGACAGTTGGAAAACCATGGTTTAATGAAGACACAATTGCAAATCCGTGAGGAAGCACTTACCAAAATCATTCGTTATTATACCCGGGAAGCCGGTGTTCGGAGTCTGGAGCGACAGCTTGCAAGCATCTGTCGTAAGACTGCAAAAATCATCGTGTCCGGAGATAAAAAGCGGGTCGTCATTTCTGAAAAGAATGTCGAGGAGTTTTTAGGGAAAACCATGTTCCATTATGGACAGGCGGAAGTCGAAAACCAAGTAGGAGTAGCTAATGGTTTAGCTTACACATCGGTTGGTGGCGATACGCTGCAAATCGAGGTTTCCTTGTCACCGGGTAAAGGCAAGCTTATCCTGACAGGAAAGCTTGGCGATGTAATGAAAGAGTCAGCCCAGGCTGCTTTCAGTTATGTCCGTTCGAAAACCGAAAAACTTCATATTGATACGAACTTCCATGAAAAATATGATATTCATATTCATGTCCCCGAAGGTGCCGTCCCTAAAGATGGTCCTTCTGCAGGCATCACGATTGCAACAGCGTTAATATCGGCCCTCACTAATAGGCCGATCAGAAAAGAGGTAGGCATGACAGGCGAAATTACATTACGCGGACGGGTTCTTCCGATCGGCGGGCTTAAAGAAAAATCTTTAGCGGCCCATCGCGCAGGACTTACGAAAATCATCATCCCGCAAAATAACGAAAAGGATATTGATGATATCCCGGAAAGTGTCCGTAAAGCATTAACATTTGTTCCAGTTTCACACGTCGATGAAGTCCTTGAGCATGCATTGGTAGGTGTGAACGAATGAAAGTGACAAGTTCAGATATTGTCATCAGCGCTGTAAAGCCTGAACAATATCCCAATACTCCAATACCGGAATTTGCCTTGGCGGGCCGTTCCAATGTTGGGAAATCCAGTTTCATCAACAAAATGATCAATCGAAAAAACTTGGCGCGCACATCCTCTAAACCGGGTAAAACGCAGACCTTGAATTTTTACATCATAAATGAAGCAATCCATTTTGTTGATGTACCGGGTTATGGCTATGCAAAGGTTTCAAAAACGGAGCGTGATGCTTGGGGAAGGATGATCGAAACGTACTTCACTTCCCGTGATCAGCTCCGCGCTGCGCTTCTGATCGTCGATTTGCGTCATCCGCCTACAAAGGATGATATCGCAATGTATGAATTCCTGAAGCATTATGACCTGCCCAGGATCGTAATTGCAACAAAAGCGGATAAAATTCCAAAAGGCAAATGGCAGAAGCACTTGAAAATAACACGCCAAACGTTAAATATGGAAAGAGAAGATGAATTGCTTCTTTTCTCGGGTGAAACAGGCGAAGGTAAGGAACAAGCCTGGGGCGTCCTTAAGAAATATATGTAAAAGAAAAGGGTATTCCGCATTTGGAATACCCTTTTTCATTATGAAATTCGCATGAAATGCGACTCGGCTGAAGTTTTACTTTTTTCGAACCAAAAAGTAGATGCCGATTGCCATCAAGGCAAATGGCCAAAACCTTTCGATGTTCGCCGTATTTGTTTCAACAATCCCGAAAGACGTTGTGATTTTATCATAGAACAAGAAAAGGATCGAGATGATGAATAATACCATCCCGTGAAACATTCCAGAATTTGTTTTACGTGCCCGGAGAATAAATCCCAGTGAGATGATTAAAATAAAGATACCTATATTATCCGGCCAAATATCAAGGTTTGCTACGATATGGAAGTGAGCCCCGAACCCCAGTAGGATGACGCCTGGCAGGATGGATTCATATTCATTACCGCTATAGGCCTGAACCAAGAAGGCGGCACCGACTATGCATAATAAAGTGGGCCAGCTATAAAAGCCTGGAAAGATTTCCATTTGGGAATGTTCAAGAAAAAAATAGAGTCCGAAACCGATTAAAACGGTTCCGGGGAAAATACGTTGCGTTTTCATTTTATCCTCCTATTCAATTCGATTACTTGAAGTTCTTTGCCATTTTTGATATGGTACTTTTGTACACAATGTCGAAATATGTATGTAACTTACAAATCCCGCTTAGACACCTTTTGGAGCAATTCAGGCGTTTTGGCGTCTTTTCATGGTAGCATACGTTTTCATAAACTGTTCATATTATTTACGTGTATCCATTTTAGTACATGGTATAATAAATTTACATGAAAAATTTTGGGGGTGCAAAACAAAAGGATGCATATTCTAGCGGTTGGTATTAATTACAAAACTGCCCCTGTTGAAATTCGGGAAAAACTATCGTTTAACGAAGCCGAACTTGCCGAGGCAATGAAAGCTCTTAAAAATAAAAAAAGCATCTTGGAAAACATTATTATTTCAACATGCAACAGAACAGAAATATATGCGGTCGGTGACCAGCTTCATACGAGCCGGTATTATATAAAGGAATTTCTTTCGGAATGGTTTAACATCGATAAAGAAGAATTTTCTAAATACCTGTTCATCTATGAAGGCGATGGGGCAGTCGAGCATTTATTTTCAGTTATCTGCGGCTTGAATTCCATGATACTGGGGGAAACCCAGATTTTGGGACAAGTGCGTACAAGCTATATGTTAGGACAGAAGGATGATACGATCGGCACCGTTTTTAACCATCTCTTCAAGCAAGCCATTACATTAGCTAAAAAGGCTCATTCAGAAACGGATATCAATACGAATGCCGTTTCTGTCAGCTATGCGGCAGTCGAGCTTGCAAAAAAAATCTTTGGAGGCCTGAACGGCAAGAACGTCTTGATTCTTGGGGCCGGTAAGATGGGTGAGTTAGCCATTCAGAATCTGCATAGTAATGGCGCTGACAGCATCACAGTCATTAACCGCACCTTTCAGAAAGCGGTCGACTTGGCGGAGAGATTCAATGGTACAGCGAAACAGCTTCAAGAGCTGCAATGCGCTTTAGTGGAAGCGGATATCCTGATTACCTCCACTGGTTCAAAGGATCTTCTAGTAACAAAAGAAATGATGACATACGTGAATAAGCTTCGTAAAGGCCGTCCTATTTTCATGGTGGATATCGCAGTGCCGCGTGACCTTGATCCAACATTGGCGGAGCTTGAAAATATCTTCTTGTATGACATTGACGATCTTGAAGGGATCGTGCAAGCGAATATCGAAGAGCGCAAAAAAGCTGCCGAGAAAATAGAATTGATGATCGAATCTGAAATTGTGGACTTCAATCAATGGATTAATTTGCTTGGTGTGGTTCCTGTCATTTCTTCTTTACGGGAAAAATCCCTATCAATACAACAGGAAACGATGGAAAGCATCGAAAGAAAGCTTCCTCATTTAAGCGAAAGGGACAAAAAGGTTCTGAACAAGCATACGAAGAGCATCATCAACCAAATGCTAAAAGATCCTATTCTTTATGCAAAAGAGCTTGCGGATGAGCCGAATGCAAAAGAGCAATTAAATAATTTCGTGAAAATCTTTCATTTAGAGGAATTGATTGAAGACCAGCTGGTAGCGGATGATGAAAAAGAAATGAACAGCTCCAAGGCATCCCTATTGAATCCAGTTCCTGTCCAGTAATGAGGTAAATATGGAATTACTAATGACAAGATTGCATGAAGCCACCGTATTGTTGTATGCCATCAGTATGCTTTTATACTTTATTGACTTCCTTAATAATAACCAGAAGGCGAATAAGGTCGCCTTCTGGTTGCTTTCTATTGTTTGGGTACTGCAAACAATTTTTTTATTTCTGTATGTATTGAAAACGGGAAGGTTCCCGGTATTGACGATTTTTGAAGGCTTATATTTTTATGCATGGGTCCTCATATCGTTATCTTTAATCATTAACCGATTGCTAAGAGTCGATTTTACGGTCTTTTTTACGAACGTATTAGGTTTTATGGTTATGGCCATCCATACCTTTGCACCTGTTCAGATAGAATCTCAAGTGCTTGCACAGCGTCTGGTTTCAGAGCTATTGCTCATACATATCACTTTTGCCATCCTATCTTATGGGGCATTCACGCTTTCTTTCGTTTTTTCCCTTCTCTACTTAATTCAATATGATTTACTTAAACGGAAGAAGTGGGGGAAACGGCTGCTTCGGCTCGGCGATTTAACGAAGCTCGAGCAAATGTCTTATGTCCTCGCAGTAATAGGTGTTCCATTATTAGTGGTCTCCCTTATCTTGGGGATTCAATGGGCTTATATAAAAGTGCCTGGGGTATCCTGGCTGGATATGAAGATCATCGGTTCATTCATTTTGCTCGTCGCTTACAGTGTGTTTTTATACTTGAAAATTCGGAAACAAATGTATGGAAGGACCCTAGCCTTTCTGAATATTGGATCTTTCATGATTGTGTTAATTAACTTTTTCCTTTTCGGAAGCCTTTCAACATTCCACTTTTGGAATACATAGGAGGAAACTATGAGAAAAATAATTGTTGGTTCTAGACGTAGTAAATTAGCGATCACCCAAACGAACTGGGTAATCGATCAACTTAAAGAGCTTGGGGTTCCATACGAGTTCGAGGTGAAGGAAATTGTCACAAAGGGTGACCAAATCCTTGATGTAACGCTTTCCAAGGTAGGCGGAAAAGGCTTATTCGTTAAAGAAATCGAACAAGCGATGCTGGATAAAGAAATAGATATGGCTGTACATAGTATGAAAGATATGCCGGCAGTGCTGCCTCCAGGCTTGACGATCGGCTGCATACCACCAAGGGAGGACCATCGGGATGCCTTGATTTCAAAGAACCATGAAACCCTTTCCGAACTGAAGCCCGGTTCCATTATAGGTACAAGCAGTTTGCGCCGCGGCGCGCAAATTTTGGCTAGAAGGCCGGATCTTGAAATTAAATGGATTCGCGGGAATATCGATACCCGTCTGAATAAGCTGAACACGGAAGATTATGATGCCATCATTTTAGCAGCAGCCGGACTATCAAGAATGGGATGGGAGCAGGACATCGTATCGGAATTTTTAGATGAGGATATTTGCATTCCGGCAGTTGGACAAGGGGCACTTTCCATTGAATGCCGCGAAGACGACAAAGAACTGCTGGCTGAACTTGAGAAATTAACCTGTGAAAAAACGAAAAGAACGGTTGAAGCGGAACGTGCCTTTTTGGATAAAATGGAAGGCGGATGCCAGGTGCCGATTGCCGGATTTGCGGTAGAGAAAGATAATGGATTGGTTTCCTTGACGGCTTTGGTCGCTTCTCCGGATGGAAAAGTGATTTATAAAGAAATGGTTGAGGGGGCTGATCCCGAGACGGTTGGGCATGATGCTGCCAAACAGATAAGTGAAATGGGCGGTAAAGAATTGATTGATCGCGTAAAAGAGGAGCTTGATCAGTAATGAATCCCTTTCAACCTCTTAAGGATTATCGGGTATTAATCACCAGAGGGAAAGGGCAGGCAGATGGATTAAAAGATTCGATCGATAAAAATGGCGGAACGCCGCTTCTTGTGCCATTGCTGGAGTTCACTCTTCCTGATCATATGGAAGTTGTTCAAGAGCGGTTAGATGAGCTGCATACCTATGACTGGATAATTCTCACCAGTCAAAATGGAGTGGATTTCTTCTTTAAACTTATTGGTGAACAGCCTTTAATGCTTCCGAAAATAGCCGTTATCGGCTCCAAAACAGAAGCGGCCCTGAAACGACATGGATATAGGGCGGATTTCGTTCCAGCTCAGTTTGTTGCCGAAGGGTTTGTTGCGGAGTTCATTACCCTGCTTGATCCCGGGTCGCGTGTATTGCTGGCAAAAGGGAATCTCGCGAGGGCGGTTATTGCGGAGGCAATCAATGAAACTGGTGCATCCTGTGATGAAGTGATAATTTATCATACCGTGCTTCCCGGAAGCAGTGAAAAAAGACTCGTGAAACTTATAACGAATCATGAAATCGACATCATAACCTTTACGAGCTCTTCGACGGTCAATCATTTTTTACAGATCATGGAACGCCATGATTTGGATACATACATAGACCGGATCATCATCGCATGCATCGGGCCGATTGCCGCTAAAACGGCTGAAAAAAATGGGCTAAACGTCGATGTTTGTCCAGATGTTTATACGACGGATGCCATGGTTGCGGATTTAATACGCTTCATAAGCAAAAAGAAATAATAAGGGAGGAACTTCAAAATGAAAAACATTCCATTCAATCGCCACCGTCGCTTGCGTGCAAGTGCTGGCATGAGGGCTTTAGTCCGTGAAACACAATTGCATAAAGAGGATTTGATCTATCCGATCTTCGTCATTGACGGTGAAAATGTAAAAAATGAAATCAACTCGATGCCGGGTATATATCAGTTATCCATGGATAACCTTGGGGCTGAAATGGATGAAGTCGTAAGTCTGGGCATTAAGTCAGTCATTTTATTCGGTGTCCCTTTTGCTCATGATAAAGACGAACAAGGCACAGGAGCATTTCACCATAACGGACTTGTGCAAGAGGCAACCCGCTATATCAAAAAACAATATCCTGAAGTCATTGTCATTGCTGATACATGTCTTTGTGAGTATACAAGCCATGGCCATTGCGGGGTCGTTGAAGGGGAAAAGATCCTGAATGACGCTTCTCTTGACCTTCTTGCCAAAACGGCGATCAGCCAGGCTGAGGCCGGTGCCGATATCATTGCCCCTTCCAATATGATGGACGGTTTCGTTGCGGCCATCCGTGCAGGCCTGGATGAAGCTGGCTATGAAGATATTCCGATCATGTCCTATGCAGTAAAATATGCTTCGGCTTTTTACGGCCCATTCCGTGATGCAGCGAATGGCGCGCCGCAATTTGGCGACAGGAAAACTTACCAAATGGATCCTGCCAATCGCCTTGAAGCATTCCGTGAAGCTGAATCCGATGTTGCTGAAGGTGCGGATTTCTTAATCGTGAAACCAGCCCTTTCCTACATGGACATTATCAGGGACGTTAAGAATAACTTTAATCTTCCCGTTGTTTCCTACAATGTGAGCGGTGAATATTCAATGGTCAAAGCTGCTGCCCAAAATGGCTGGATTGATGAAAAAGCGATAGTGATGGAAATGCTGACAGGATTGAAACGCGCAGGTTCCGACTTGATCATTACGTATTTCTCAAAAGAAGTAGCACGCTGGATAAACGAAGATAATCAAAGATGATTAACAAATAAAACCTGTAATGGAAAAGGGGATTGAATCATGCGGTCATATGAAAAATCGAAACAAGCGTTTGCCGAAGCAAAAAAATTGATGCCAGGCGGCGTGAACAGCCCTGTACGTGCCTTCAAATCCGTGGACATGGATCCCATTTTCATGGAGCGTGGAAAAGGCTCAAAAATGTATGATATCGATGGCAATGAATATATAGACTATGTTCTTTCATGGGGACCGCTTATCCTGGGTCACACGAATGACCATGTCGTTGAAGCATTGAAAAAGGTAGCGGAATCAGGTACAAGCTTTGGAACCTCTACGCTGATTGAGAATGAACTGGCTAAGTTGGTCATTGACCGGGTGCCTTCGATTGAGATGATCCGGATGGTGTCTTCAGGAACCGAAGCGACGATGAGTGCGCTAAGGTTGGCGAGAGGCTTTACAGGTCGGGATAAAATCCTTAAATTCGAAGGTTCATATCATGGACATGGCGATTCATTGCTAATCAAAGCAGGTTCCGGCGTTGCCACATTAGGTTTGCCGGATAGTCCGGGAGTACCGGAAGGCATTGCGAAAAATACGATTACCGTACCATATAATGATCTTGCAGCAACCAAATATGCGTTTGAACAATTTGGCGAAGACATCGCGTGTATCATCGTAGAACCTGTTGCAGGGAACATGGGCGTAGTTCCGCCGCAACCAGGTTTCCTCGAAGGCTTACGTGAAGTGACGACCCAATACGGGGCTCTATTGATCTTTGACGAAGTTATGACAGGTTTCCGTGTCGGTTATAACTGTGCACAAGGCTATTTTGGCATCGTACCGGACCTGACTTGCCTTGGGAAAGTAATTGGCGGCGGCTTACCGGTCGGAGCTTTCGGAGGTAAGCGCGAATTCATGGAACGAATTGCCCCGAGCGGGACAATCTATCAAGCAGGAACATTGTCAGGTAACCCTCTGGCCATGACGGCTGGTCTTGAAACGCTGAGCCAA
Source organism: Peribacillus sp. CSMR9 (assembly GCF_033141925.1). NCBI lineage: Bacteria > Bacillati > Bacillota > Bacilli > Caryophanales > Bacillaceae > Peribacillus > Peribacillus sp. CSMR9. The sequence goes on along the minus strand of NZ_JAOPHO010000002.1, from coordinate 76,304 downwards.
TTGACTCCAGAATCTTATGAAGAGTTCACCCGAAAAGGTGATATGCTTGAAAAAGGCATCGGAGAAGCAGCGAAAAAGTACGGAGTTCCCCATACATTCAACCGTGCCGGTTCCATGATTGGACTATTCTTTACGGATGAAGAAGTAATCAATTATGATACAGCAAAAACATCAGATTTAGAGTTCTTTGCTTCTTATTATAGGGAAATGGCGAATCAAGGCATCTACTTGCCGCCGTCCCAGTTTGAAGGTTTATTCCTTTCCACTGCACATAGTGATGAAGATATCGAAAAGACCATCACAGCGGCAGAACAGGCCTTTGCAAAATTAAAAAAATGAGGCTTCATGACACTATTAAAATTATTAACAGGCTACCATTTCTCCAAAAACTTTTGGAGAAAGGTAGCCTGTTTTTTTGATTCAAGGAGTAAGTGGAAGAAGGCCGAAAAAAATGGTTGAAGGCAAATTAATTGGCAGTAGGCCGAATTAAAATGGTTTAAGTCTGATTGATCCAATCGACATGGATTTTAGCCTGAAAAAGTAAAGTCTACTCCTTATCATGGTTCAGTAAAAATAAGGTTTGGATGGCTGCAAATGAAATGAAGGAATAATCAGCTTCCTTTCTTCATAGATTGATATTGGTATAGGTACCGTTTCCTGAAGCTGAAAGGAGGAGTTGTCTTGTCGCAAGAAAATGAATCGTATTTACGATTTTCTTTAGAGGAATCCGTTTGGTTCCAGAAGGGACAGGAAGTGGCTGAGTTATTTTCCATTTCTCTGGATCCAAATGTGACGATTCAAGAAAGTGATCAATATGTTTTTATACGAGGCTCGTTAGATTTATGCGGTGAATACAAAGACTCGCAAAATGGTGAGGAAGAGGAGTTTTCGCAGACCTTTTTGCCAAAAGCCGTTCAAAAGGTCGAGAGGCATCCTGATGGACTTACTGAGTTCACACACCGTTTTCCGGTTGATATAACAATTCCGAATAATCGAATTGCCTCATTAGAGGAGATCGATGTCTCGATTCAAAGCTTTGATTATGCCATGCCTGAGCATAACTGTTTGAAATTGCAGGCGGATTTGTTGATAACCGGAATTTATAATGATTCATATGTGGAAGAACGGTTCGATACGGAGCAGGAAGTTGGGGAAACAGAGGAACAAGAAGAAACGGACGGTGAAAACGAGTCATATATTCCATATGCGGCTGCAGTGCCGCCAATCCCAGATTTTCAGCCTGTTTTCCGAGATGAGCTGGAGGAAGAGTTATACACGCCTTTTTCTGCAGAGGCAAAACGGGTATCTGAAGCAAACGAGGAAGAGGAAGAGGAACCAATCTATTTAAGCGATCAGCATGGTGTCCCAGTTTTTGAGATTCCCGTTTCACCATATCCTGAAGAGGAGGAGTGGGAAACGGAAGTGCACAGACAGGAAGAAGTGAATTTTTCTATAAGTGATCGGCCTGATTCAGCAGAGGTACCTATGTCATCCAAGGAAGAGGAGAAGCAGGAGGAAAATGTAAGCAGGCAGGAAACCATGGAGAAAGTCGAGACTCCTAGAAAGACTTTGATGGAAGAGGAAGCAGTGGAAGAGCCAAATCATGTAATCAATCATATAAGTGTCCCAGTTGAGAATAGCCCTGTTTCAAATTCCGAAAACGAGGATGTCATCCGGCAGGAAGAAGCTGAGGCTGCAGCGGGTCCTATCCTAAATGAACATGCGAAGATGGAACATGAAGAGAAAGCAAATTCGTTAAGCGATCTATTCAAAAAGAAGGAAAGACCAGCGCCGCCAGCTAAGGAAGTTAAAAATTTCAAAGGCAGGAAACAAGCCGTGGAACGTGATGATAAGGAAACCGCTGAACATGATGAAAAGCAGCTTTCCATCATGGACTTATTCGGTCGGAAACAAGAAGAAGAGCTGGTAAGGATGAAGGTTTGTATTGTCCAGCAAGGGGAAACGCTTGATGACTTGGCTCAACGTTATGATGTTACGGTTCAATCCATACTTTTCAGTAATGAGTTGGAGTCGAACCAGAACGTCCATGAAGGGCAAGTCATCTATATACCGAAGGCGGTTGCGTATAAGAATTGACCAGGACAGAGAGCAGAGCATATGGTCTGCTCCTGTTTTTTAGAGCAGCCCGGATTTAATTACACCTTTTGGTGGCTAGAGGAATCGAATAATCGGATTGTTGAGTGTTTATAGAGAAAGTGAGTGAGTCTCGTGAGGGAAAACGAGAATCAGCAGCCTATTAATCGGGATCGTGACACGGAGACCGTCTTGAAGGAATACGCCATGTATGTACAATATATTGAGGACTTCGGGCGGGTGAAAAAAGTATACAGTGATCGAGGTACATTTGCCTTGAAATCCATTGTACCGCATAAAGGCATTGATTTTATCAGGAATGTTCAAAAACTGTACCATCGAGGCTATAACCGGATCGTTCCCATTTATCAAACGATGGATCAGCGTTACGCCGTTCTTCATAATGGACGTTTGTATTACCTGATGCCCTGGCTTAATAATGAAGGGGACGGGGAGCGTGATGAAAAGCATAAGCAAATGTTCAGGGAGCTTGCTCGGATGCATACGCTGTCAGTAAAGGAAATCCAGGTGGATATAGAAGAACGGGAAGCTCATTATGAGCGGACGCTTGATGCCTGGAATAACGAGAAGGACTTTATGGATGAGTATATTGTCAGCTGCGAAAAGAAGTGGTATATGTCTCCATTTGAAATGACGGTTTGTTCATTCTTCACTGATATTTCACAGGCACTGAAGTACTCGATCAAGAAATTTGAAACCTGGTATGAAAAAACGAAGGAAAGTGAAAAGGTTCGAACCGTGATCACGCACGGAAAGGTCTCTTTGAAGCATTTCGTTAGTGATGAACGGGGGTATGGCTACTTCATCAATTTTGAGAATTCGAATACGGCACCGCCTCATTTCGATTTACTGCCATTTCTCGTTAAATCGGCCAGGACCTATCCTGTCCAATGCGATGACTGCGTCGACTGGCTATATAACTATTTTCGTTATTTTCCTTTGAAAGAAGAAGAATTGCTGCTCATGCAAAGTTATATGGCTTTCCCTGGATCAGCTTTGGAATTAGTGAAGGGTTATTCCGATGGCAGGAGCCATCGTTCAGAGCTTGATAATGTTACTCAACTGCAGAGGCAATTTTGGCTCCTGAAGAATGTAGAATATATGGTGATGAAAATCGAAGAAATCGAACAGAAGAAAAAGGCGGCTGCCGAGGCTGCCAAAGAAGAGCAATCACCCCCAAGCTAAATATACATGATTGGATCATCTCCAGTCATGTATATTTTTTTGCTGTGAGGGAATAATTAAATCCATTCGAAATATAAAGACAAGGCCAAGAAAATAAAGGCGACTAACAGGAGCATATCGAAGAAAGTAGGGAAAATCAGCGTACGTAATCCTTGGAATACGATAAAGGGAATGATGAACTGCTGGCAAACACCGCGGAATTTTTTCATCCAAGGCGGTAAAGTATAGGGAGTATATCTTCGCTTCATATTATTACCTTCCTTTTTAGGACTTCTTTTATTATATGGGTGGGTAGTGGGAAAGGTGAAAAAGCCGTCACATTAACTGTTCCTGGAGTATAAAATAAAGAAACTGGCCGGACAGCGGGAGTGAATGCGTGAAATGAGACGCTTCCTGGGAAAGTAAGCGAAAAGATGATTGACTGGAGCCCCATATTTTTTGTACTATATACTATATGCATTCAATGATTTTACATATGAATATAATTCAATGCAAAGACCGGAAATAGTAAGATGAAATGCACTTTTCAGAGAGGAAACCAATTGGTGGGAGGTTTCCAGGCAGCAGCATCCGAAGTCGTCCGCGAGCAGTTTTCGTGAAAGATCTTAGTAGCGAAGGCCGGTGAAGAGCCGTTATCCGATTTGAGAGCCGAAAGAGATTTTTTTATTTTTCGGAAAAAAGGTGGCACCGCGAACAACTTCCTTCGTCCTTTTGTGATGATGGAAGTTTTTTTTATGCCCAAAAAGGAGGAAATGATATGGAAGAGAACCAAATTTCGATGCCAACTAAATATGATCCGCAGACGATAGAGAAAGGCCGCTATAAATGGTGGCTTAATGGGAAGTTTTTCGAAGCGACGGGTGACGATAAAAAGGAACCATATACGATTGTCATCCCGCCCCCTAATGTAACAGGTAAGCTGCATCTTGGCCATGCTTGGGATACGACACTTCAAGATATATTGACACGAATGAAAAGGATGCAAGGCTATGATGTATTATGGTTGCCTGGCATGGACCATGCCGGTATCGCCACTCAAGCAAAGGTTGAACAAAAGCTTCGCTCGGAAGGCGTAAGCCGTTATGACCTTGGACGTGAAAAGTTCGTTGAAGAGACATGGAAATGGAAAGAGGAATATGCGAGCCATATCCGTGAACAATGGTCAAAGTTGGGTCTTGGGCTTGATTATACCCGTGAACGCTTCACTCTTGATGAGGGGCTTTCAAAAGCAGTACGCGAAGTTTTCGTCTCTCTTTATAAAAAGGACTTGATTTACCGAGGCGAATACATCATCAACTGGGATCCATCAACGAAAACGGCGTTATCCGATATCGAGGTTATTTATAAAGATGTGCAGGGTGCATTTTACCATATGAAATATCCGTTGGTTGACGGGTCAGGTGAAATTGAAATAGCCACCACACGTCCAGAAACGATGCTAGGCGATACTGCGGTTGCTGTACACCCTGAAGATGATCGTTATAAACACCTGATCGGCAAGATGGTTCGTTTGCCAATTACAGGCCGGGAAATCCCAATTGTCGGTGATGATTATGTCGATATGGAATTCGGTTCAGGCGCGGTTAAAATTACTCCGGCCCATGACCCGAATGACTTCGAAATTGGGAACCGTCACAATTTGGAGCGCATCCTTGTCATGCATGAAGACGGTTCGATGAATGAAAAGGCTGGTAAGTACGAAGGTATGGATCGCTTCGAATGCCGTAAGCAAATCGTCAAAGACCTTCAGGAAGAAGGAGTGCTCTTCAAAATCGAAGATCACCTTCACTCAGTCGGCCATTCAGAGAGAAGCGGTGCTGTTGTTGAACCATATCTTTCGACTCAATGGTTCGTAAAAATGCAGCCACTGGCTGATGCATCCGTTGAACTTCAAAAAGGGTCCGATGAGGAAAAGGTTCATTTCGTACCAGATCGTTTTGAAAAAACGTACCTCCACTGGATGGAAAATATCCGAGACTGGTGCATTTCCCGTCAGCTTTGGTGGGGTCACCGCATTCCAGCGTGGTACCATAAAGAAACAGGTGAAGTGTATGTTGGCCACGAAGAACCTGCGGATGCTGAAAACTGGGAACAGGATACAGATGTTCTGGATACATGGTTCAGCTCGGCATTATGGCCATTCTCGACTATGGGCTGGCCTGATAAGGACAGTATCGATTTCAAACGATACTATCCAAACGGAGCACTTGTAACAGGCTATGATATCATTTTCTTCTGGGTATCGCGGATGATTTTCCAAGCACTTGAGTTCACAGGTGAGCGTCCATTTGAAAATGTACTGATCCACGGTCTGGTTCGTGACGAACAGGGTCGCAAGATGAGTAAATCGCTTGGCAATGGTGTGGATCCGATGGATGTCATCGATCAATACGGTGCCGATTCCCTGCGTTACTTCTTATCTACAGGCAGCTCACCAGGGCAGGACCTTCGTTATAGTACGGAAAAAGTGGAAGCGGTTTGGAACTTCTCGAATAAGATTTGGAACGCATCCCGTTTTGCTTTGATGAACATGAATGGCATGACTTATGACGAAATCGATTTAAGCGGTGAGAAGTCTGTAGCCGATAAATGGATTTTGACGCGCTTGAATGAAACGATTTCAAACGTGACGAGACTTGCGGACCGTTATGAGTTCGGTGAAGTGGGCCGTGTGCTTTATAACTTCATTTGGGATGACTTCTGTGACTGGTATATTGAAATGGCGAAGCTTCCGTTATATGGCGAAAATGAAGCAGCGAAGATAACGACCCGCTCGATCTTGGCTTATGTACTGGATAACACGATGAGATTATTACACCCGTTCATGCCATTCATTACCGAAGAAATCTGGCAGAACCTTCCTCACCAAGGTGAGTCGATCACTGTTGCCGCTTGGCCGGAAGTGAATGAAGGATTGACAGATACAGCTGCAGCCGAGGAAATGAAGCTGCTTGTTGAAATCATCCGCTCCGTCCGTAACATCCGTGCTGAGGTGAATACACCATTAAGCAAAAAAATCAATTTGATTTTAAAAGCTAAAGATGAGTCCATCTTAGAAACGTTACAGAAAAACAGCAGCTATATCGAGCGTTTCTGTAATCCTGAACAATTGACGATCGGAATCGAGGTCGAAGAACCTGCTCAAGCCATGACAGCTGTCGTAACTGGTGTAGAACTGATCCTTCCGCTTACAGGACTGATCAATATCGACGAAGAAGTGAAACGTCTTGAAAAAGAACTCGACAAACTTAATAAAGAAGTTGAACGCGTACAGAAAAAATTAGGCAACGAGGGCTTCGTTAAAAAGGCGCCGGCAAGCGTCATTGAAGAAGAACGTGCCAAAGAAAAAGACTATAGCGAAAAACGCGACTCTGTGATCCACAGGATCAGCGAACTGAAACAACTGTAAAACAAAAGGATGAACCAGCTATATGCCGGTTCATCCTTTTGTATTTAACGCAATTGATGCCATTCCCAAAATCAAATGTTCCGTTGGGAGGATATTCTTTCTTTTATGAATTTGAGGTAATCCCGTACGATATTCATGTCGCTTAGTGCACTTAATGTCCGGCTGCCGACGACATCCTCGATTTCGTTGAGCATGAGGCTGCCATCTTCGGCAAATATGAAATCGATTCCGACCAGGCCAAAATCAAATGCCTCGATTACTCTTTCTACAAGGGTTAAATCGGATGCGGTCAGCTCATATAACGAAGCCGATCCCCCTAGCGTGTAATTTGCCTTGAAACTTGAAGCGGATTCCCTAAGTACAGCAGCCTTCACTTTTTTACCAACTACAAAGACACGGATATCCCTGCCGAATAAACCAGGTTTTTGGACAATCCAATTTCCGTCATTCAGTTCGGCCAAATCATCGGCATCCTCGATTAAATAAACTTGTTTCCCGCCACGGCCACGTGTTTCTTTAGCGATGAAAGGGAACTCCATATCCTCGGCATTTGGTCTTCCGTTGCAGTAAACGGTATCGGCCATTGGTATACCCAGCGAGGACAAATATTGATGCGTCTTTGCTTTGTCATTCGCGATTTCGGATACGGATGAGGAGTTAAAGCAGGCAATCCCCAGTTGCTCCAGTTGCCTAGTAAAAAAGGGATCGATGGTCCGGACGATAGCAAAGTCAGGCAATGAAATTGGCTTCATCTCATGTTCCACGTACAATTCGTTGAAACGGTGGCCGATCCTAAGGTCCTCCCGATGGAGAAAGTGTAAATCAAGATCAAGCTTACTGGCTTCGCCAAGCATCCAATCTATGTATCCTTTATTATTTATGGCATCCTCACGGTTATAAATCAACCAACCCGCTTGCTTTTTCATCAGATGCACTTCCTTTTCCTAATTTGTTCAGGATATAATCGAACATGCTATCAGCGATGTTGATGCCTGTACATTCATAAATATTCAGTAAATGAGAATTCGAATTCACTTCGCATAAAAGCGGTCCCTCTTCACCGAACAGCAAATCGACGCCGGCGAAGTCGGCACCTAGAATCTCCGCACATTTGATGGCAAGTTGTGCTTCTTCCGTGGTGGGTGTATAGGGGGCAGCCTGGCCCCCAGCAGTCATATTAGCTCGGAAGTCGTGCTCGGAATGGCGTTGCATCGCTGCTATGACTCGATTGCCGACGACATTAACACGAATATCCCGCCCTTTACTGTGTTCGATGAATTCCTGAATGATAAATGGCTTGTGGCCAAGATTACGGATCGTCTTAAATAACTCATCCTCTGTTTGGATCAAATATACTTGTTCCCCAAAAGAACCGTATGCTTCCTTAACGATAAGTGGATACCCAAGTTCAATGCCGATTAGTTTAAAGGCATCCATATTGACCCTTTCGATACCTTCGTACGTAAAGGGGGGAAACAAGGTTTTCGGCATCGGTATGCCATGCCCGGCCAATGCTTGATGTGTTTTTGCTTTACTGTCACAAATATCGATCGCTGTACTGCCGTTATATACGGGGATGCCGAGCAATTCCAAATGGCGTGCCAAATGAATGTCTTTATCCATGAACAGAACAAAATCAGGCAGCTTATCAAAGGCTCCTTTAATTAGAGGCACTCCTTTTTCAATTATGGGTATCAGATCTGAATTACGGATAAGGGTTGCCATGATTTCTTTCCTTTCAGCCGCCTCCTTAATGAACAAAGCTAAATTGGAAAACTTATCATGCTGTAAATAGCCGTTAACGACGATCCAACAGTGAAGATCTGAAGGTTTCATTTTAAAACACTACCTTTCATCTAGGTTAATCGTTCATATATTGATAAAATAATATTAACGCATAAGAGCGGTATAAAGAAAGAGGAGGCTCAACGATAATGGTAACAACCATGAAGGAAATCAATCATTTTTTTGAACGGCGCCAAGTTCAATTGGGTATGAATTTTGGCTTATCAAGGATGGAAACATTATTAACTAACTTAGGTGACCCACATAAGGCGCTTAAGTATATTCACATTGCAGGATCAAACGGGAAAGGATCTACCTTGCAATATATGAAAGAAATCCTTCTAGCTGAAGGGGTACGTGTCGCGTCCTTCACTTCACCTTATTTAATACGGTTGAATGAACAGCTGAAGATAAATGCGGACGAAATCAGTGATAAGGATTTTATCGCCACATTCCGGGAGCTGCAGCCGTTCATCCAAGAGATGGACAGTAAGGGGAATGGACCTACTCAGTTTGAAATATTGACTGCAATGGCATTTTCTTATTTCAGCAAAAAGGAAGTGGATTTGGTTTTAATGGAAACCGGACTGGGAGGCAGGCTCGATACAACGAATGTCATCCAGCCGTTTCTTTCGATCATTACCTCGATTTCTTTGGAACATACGAATATCCTGGGTAACACACTTGGGGAAATTGCTTCAGAGAAGGCGGGCATTATTAAAAGCGGGGCGCCGATCATCAGCGGAGTCACCGCTTGGGAACCAGCAAAAGTAATCGAAGAAAAAGCGTCTTCAGTAGGCGTGCCTTATTACCAATTAGGTAAAGACTTTCATGTAGGCAATGTAAAGCAAAGTGAATGTGGGCAAAGTTTCTCCTTTTCGCTTGGAGACAGGTCCATCGAAAATGTGGAAATGCAGATGTTAGGCCGTCATCAAATGGAAAATGCGGCGCTGGCCATTGCTGCTGTCCTATTAGGAATGGAAAATATCGATGAAAAAAGCATCCTTAAAGGAATAGGGGAAGCGAAATGGGATGGACGTTTTGAAAAAATATCGGATGAGCCGTTGGTGATCATTGATGGTGCACATAATCCTGCCGGCATCGACGTATTGATGGAAACGCTAAAAGTGCATTACCCTGAATATAAGTACCGGTTCATATTCAGCTCATTTAAAGATAAAAATTATTCCCAGATGCTTCGTGGACTGGAAACGGAAGCGATGGAAATCATCATTACTGAATTCTTCCACGAACGGGCGGCGGATGCGCACACGCTTTATGAAAAATGCAGTCATGAAAATAAAAGTATAAACAAGGATTGGCAGGCGGCGATAAGGGAAGGCAGACGGAAAACAGGGGGAAAAGAGGCTCTTGTCATCACAGGTTCCCTTCATTTCCTTTCACTTGTGAGGGAATTCCTAATCAGAGAAGATGCCTAAAGGGATGTGCCTTTACCGGACTAATTATTTTTCCCGAATGTTGAGAAATGAGGCACTTTATCATGGAAACCAAAGCCTAAGAACCAACGGTAAGCCATATTTGTTTCAACTTCTTCAATTGTTTTACGCATTGAACGAATACCGAAGTTATATTGAATGAAAGTCTAGATCAATACTTGGGCGTCCTATCTCTGAATACAAATCTTTCAACAAATCATAAATGAAAGTGTTAGCTTCAATTTTACGAACCAAATGGTTCACAGGCACCAGTTGTTAAAGTAATCATTTCAAGTTGATCACGCTTAATAGGATGCATCCTCATCACCTCAAGTTTTATTAAGTCTATTTTAAAACAATAAAGACTTTAGGCAAAAGGGCTCTATCTATAAGTTAAAACAAAGTTGATTGGAGCGGGTGTACGAGACTCCTGCTTAGAAAAGCGAGTCCATGGGAGACCCCGCAGGCGCAAAGGGAGTGCCCTACGTTCCAATTGCACAAACCCCTAAAAAACTGGTAGACAAGCTCTATTTTCATCGAGAGTTTGTCTACAGTCTGGAAAAGGATCTTTTCAAAGGTCCTTTTCTCTTGTTAACAGAGTCTCTTGAAAAGAAAAAACTCTAATAGAGTGATTGATAACAATTCACCAAGTATATTTGTTAAAATATGTTTATATATTGATTCTATATGACTGATGAATAGTAGGATCTACTTATTAAAATGACGGGAGGAATGAAAAATCATGAAGAAACCAAGTGATTATTATATAGCGGAAGGGACTTTTATATTAGGGTTTCAAAGAAAAGCAATCGAATCCTCGTGCACTTTGTATAAATGATGGCTATCCATATCTATCTCTTCGTCTTGGGCTTAATTTTAGGCTCATTCTTTAACGTCGTCGGTTTAAGTGTTCCAGCGGGTAATTCATTTGCGAATCGGCGCTCTGCTTGCCCTTCTTGTGGGCGTACATTGACATTCTTCGAGTTGATACCGGTTATTTCTTATATGATGCAATACGGAAAATGCCTGGGCTGTAAAGCAAGGATTTCCCCCCTCTATCCGTCAGTGGAAATGCTGACCGGTGTTTTATTTGCCTCAGCTCCCATATTTCTTGGCTGGTCGGACGAACTCTGGGTTTGCTGGACATTGATTTCATTATTTATGATCATCTTCGTGTCTGATGTAGCCTATATGCTCATTCCTGATAAAATACTGCTTTTCTTTATGGCGATTTTTACGGTTCTAAGAGTTTCATTTCCGCTGTCACCATGGTGGGATTCAATTGTCGGGGCAGCGATTGGCTTTAGCCTGCTGCTATTAATCGCTGTGGTGAGTAAGGGGGGCATGGGGGGCGGTGATATCAAACTATTTGCAGTGATTGGCTTTGTACTGGGAATGAAGATGGTCCTGCTATCGTTTCTTTTTGCGTGCTTTTATGGTGCATTCCTTGGAATCATCGGGTTGCTAACCGGGGTTCTAAAAAAGAAAACACTGATTCCTTTCGGGCCATATATCGTTTTGGGGACTTTGACTGCTTATTTTTGGGGCGATTCCCTTTTACATTGGTATGTAACTTTTCTAAGATGAGCTTAAAGGACCATCCCAGTTCAAGAGTAATTTGTCAAAAAACACCTGAACAATGAGGAGTAGGGAACTATCCCCATTTGGCTTCAAGTGAAGATGACATGGAAGAGGTATATATGTAATTGGTGTATGGCGTTATTAAACGGTTCATGGACCAGAAGCACCAGTGCCTTGAAGTTCCTTTTTGTTTAACTCGATATGAATAGGGAAATTTGACGAAACCTATTAATGACAAGACGACAAAAGTCTTGTTATTTTTTTTTGCCTCTATGTTAGGATGAAAAAAATGATCTGGAGGGGAGGAAAAAAATTGGGCAAGACGGAAAAAAGCAAAGGCGTCACGATTAAAATAAATGGGGAAGAAAAAGTATTTGCGGATAAAAATAAGATGGAAAGCCAAGAGGCGGCGAGTGAGGAGCTGGAACAGCCAGATGAGAGTTTCGAATGGATACTCCCTGAGGATTCAAATGAAAACAAGATTGTATTGATTCCCTCACCGCCAAAGAAGAAAATGCCGAAGCTAATCGGTTTTGGGACTAGTTCGCTGAAAAGCCCGGATAATAGACCGATCAAGGCATTCATGATCGCTGTCATGTGTGCAGTGTTTTTTGGATCGATTCTTGGCTTGATCGCCGTTAAAACGATTACAAAGGAAAAAGCCGCAGTTTCTTCGGTCGGGACCTCGATTCCAAAGGGAGCCACTGTTGAAGATAAAAAAGCGGTAGCAAATGAACCAGGAACCCAGCTAAAGACGTTTCTTGTACAGGGTGGTGTATTCAGCAGCGAGGATGCGGCAAGGCAAATCCAAAAGAAAATCATGGAAAAGCAGGTTCCAGCTGAAATTTTCAAATTGGAAGACAGCTATTATTTATTCCTGGGATCGGCAGAGAGTCTCACTGCAAGTAAGGAGCTGGCCTTATTCTTAAAGTCTTATGATGTAGACGTATATTGGAAGGAAATCAATTTTGAAGCGGCTGGGACAAGCCAGGAAGAAGAGAAAACCCTTGACAAGATGAAGGCAGTATATACATCATTGGCAGAAATATCTGCAACAAAGCTTCGCGGAAAGGAAGGGACGGTAAACGAAGAAACCCTGAAAAAAAACCTGGATGAACTGAAGGGAGGGCAATTATCACCGAAGTTTTCAAAAATGTACGATGACCTGACGGCTGCGGCAAAGTCGATTAACGAATATGAGACTTCCCTAAACGAAGAAAAGCTATTTCAGGCTCAAGAAAGTCTTCTTGATTTTTTATTGAATTACCAAAATATATAAAGTTAAGTAAAGAAAAGGGGAGCTACCTAATGGGACAGGCTCCCAATATGAAACTATCTGCTGACACCTTTTTTTATTTTCCGGGAAATACTTTCGGGCATTTGTCGATTCCTAGTAAACAATAATTGTGGATTGGACCATTATTTGATAGGATAGATATGTATCTCCCTAGTAAAGAAAGGTGACTTTTTAATTATGCAGCCATTGATTTTAGCTTCTTCATCACCACGTCGTAAAGAACTTCTACAATTTCTTCAAATCCCCTTTGAAAGCATGAATTCCAATGTCGATGAAAGTATTGATGAAAACATGTGTCCGGATGCTGCGGTGAAAGACCTGGCCTCCCGTAAAGCGGAAGCCATCGCGGCGAAATTTCAGGAAAACTGGGTAATCGGCTCGGATACCGTTGTTGTCCTTGATGGTGAGATATTGGGGAAGCCGGCAAGCCGGGCAGATGGAAAAAGAATGCTGGAGATGTTATCAGGACGGACACACGAAGTATACACAGGTGTCGCCATCCTATTCGGCGAGCATCGCAGAGTATTCGCAGAAAAGACGGAAGTGACATTTTGGGAGCTGCCAGAAGCTGAAATCGAACGTTATCTGGATAGCGGGGAACCTTTTGACAAAGCTGGCGGCTATGGGATTCAAGGATATGGATCTCTTCTCGTCAAACAAATCAAAGGGGACTATTTCTCTGTCGTCGGGCTTCCGGTCTCAAGACTGGCCCGTGAACTTAAAGCGATGCAGGCAGACTTAGCATAAACGATTCCCTCTGGCATCTCCCTTTTCCAAGAAAGGGTGGATCAAAAATGTTGATTCGGGATTACCCGAAAGAAGAGAGGCCGCGCGAAAGGTTTCTGCAGGACGGACCGCAAAGTCTATCCAATCAAGAATTGCTTGCTCTGTTATTGAGGACGGGATCAAAGGAAGAATCCGTTCTGCAACTATCGGGCAGGCTCATCAATTCCTTCAAGGGCCTGCGTCTGCTAAAAGAAGCCTCAGTGGAAGAACTGACGGTGATTAAAGGGATTGGTGAAGCGAAAGCGATTCAAATACTGGCCTCTGTCGAACTTGGCAGGAGGATTAACAAATTGAATGATCAAGACCGTTATGTGATTCGATCTCCTGAAGATGGAGCCAATTATTGCATGGAAGAAATGCGGTTTTTGTCACAGGAACATTTTGTCTGTCTCTATTTAAATACGAAAAATCAAGTGCTTCAAAAAACTACGGTCTTCATCGGTAGCCTCAATGCCTCAATCGTTCATCCGCGTGAGGTTTTTAAAGAAGCTTTCAGAAGGTCCGCTGCCTCTATCATCTGTCTTCATAACCACCCCTCCGGAGACCCCTCTCCCAGCAGAGAAGATATTGAAGTGACGAAAAGATTAGTCGAATGTGGTAAAATAATCGGGATTGAAGTATTGGACCATATCATTATCGGGGAACATAAATATGTTAGTTTGAAGGAAAAAGGTTATTTATGACACTATCAAAATTTTTGACGATACGATATAATATTGTTTATGATTTTTAAAAGAGGAAACTTTTTCAAAACTCTTATTGTCAAAAAACGACAAATTATTATTTGAACTTATAAAAGGCATTTTTGTTTACGAAAGGGAGATACCATAATGTTTGGAATTGGCGCTAGAGATATAGGGATTGATTTAGGAACGGCGAATACGCTTGTATATGTGAAAGGAAGAGGAATCGCAGTACGTGAACCATCGGTTGTAGCTGTGCAAACAGATACAAAGCAAATCGTTGCAGTCGGAAACGATGCGAAAAACATGATCGGCCGTACACCTGGTAACGTGGTTGCCCTTCGTCCTATGAAGGATGGAGTGATTGCCGATTATGAAACGACGGCTACCATGATGAAGTACTATATGAAGGAAGCTCAAAAGAAGGGCGTATTCGGTAATAAGCCATATGTCATGATTTGTGTGCCTTCCGGAATTACGGCAGTTGAGCAGCGCGCAGTCATCGATGCAGCTAGACAAGCTGGAGCCCGTGATGCATATCCTATCGAAGAACCGTTTGCAGCAGCGATCGGGGCTGACCTTCCTGTTTGGGAGCCTACAGGCAGCATGGTCGTTGATATTGGCGGTGGAACAACGGAGGTGGCGATCATTTCCCTTGGCGGAATCGTAACAAGCCAATCCATCCGTATTGCCGGTGATGAAATGGATGATGCCATTATCGTTTACATCCGTAAGAACTACAATTTGATGATCGGTGAGCGTACTGCTGAGGCCATCAAAATGGAAATTGGTTCTGCTGGAGACACGGAAGGCGTAGATAACATGGAAATTCGCGGCCGTGACCTATTGACTGGACTACCGAAAACGATCGAAATTACAGCTGAGGAAATATCCAAGGCATTAAGCGACACAGTTTCTGCAATTGTGGATTCCGTGAAAAACACTCTAGAGAAAACACCACCTGAATTAGCAGCTGACATCATGGACAGAGGCATTGTGCTGACAGGCGGGGGTGCTTTGCTGCGCAATTTGGATAAAGTCATCAGTGAAGAAACGCAAATGCCGGTGATCATCGCTGAAAATCCGCTGGATTGTGTTGCAATCGGAACGGGTAAAGCATTGGACCACATTCATTTGTTCAAGACTAAATCAAGAGATTCGCGATAAGCATTACTTCTCAAATAGGGCCGGCTCAACAAAAGGTGCAATTTTGAGCCGGTTTTTCTTATGTTTATCTGTTTAATTATAATCATTTATAGCTGTTTTTTTGGTCTGTATGAACAAGACGATTGTGTAAATTTTAGATGATTTTAGATTTTATATATTTTAGATATAGAGGTGCAATTATCATGCCACAGTTTTTTAATAAAAAGCTCCTTCTCTTGCTCGTTAGTATTATCGTTCTCGTGGCATTGATCGGTTTTTCATTAAGAGAGAGAGAAGAGTTGACATGGCCGGAGCAATTCCTGAAAGATACGACAGGCTGGGTCGGAAATGTGTTTAATAAGCCAGTATCGGGTATAACAGGTTTTGTAGGGGGCTTAAAAGACCTTCAAAATACATACGATGAAAACAAAAAATTGAAAGCCCGCTTGGATGAATATGTATTATTGAAAACCCAAGTCCAAGATTTAAAACAAGAAAATGAAGACCTTCGCGATAACCTCAAAAAAGAAGATGACCTGCGGAAGTATTCACCCACTCAGGCGACGGTCATTGGACGTAATCCTGACCGCTGGCATGAAATGCTGACGATTAATAAAGGGAAGCGTAATGGGGTAGAAAAAAATATGGCTGTCATCACCTCCAAAGGGTTAGTCGGTAAGGTGAAAACAGCGACGGATTTCACGGCTTCGGTTCAACTCTTAAGTTCGATCGATAAAGCCAACCGTGTCTCTGCCATCGTTCAAGGTGATGATAAAGCATATGGCTTGATTGAAGGCTTCGATGATAAGAAGAACCTTTTACTGATGAAACGGATACCTTATGATAAAAAAATCAAGAAAAATTCATTGGTCATCACTTCAGGTTATGGAGGGATATTTCCGAAAGGTTTGCTGATCGGGAAAGTTGTCGATGTCAAAGTGGATCAATATGGATTGAACCAAACCGCATATATTGAACCTTCGACGGATTTTTATGATATTAATAATGTAATGGTCGTTCAGCGTGAAGTGGGCGGTGTACCGAAAGAAAGTGGTGGGGAGGATGAAGCTAAGTGAGATATTTCATCCTTTCTTTTATAGCCTTGGTTTTTTTCGTTTTTGAAAGCATCTTCGCCCAGATATTCGCTGGTGATGCATTCGGGTCCGATAAAATCCTCGTTCCCCATTTCATGATGATTTTCGTCTTTTTCCTGACCATGTACGGATCCAGGAAAATGGGTATGCTTTATGGAGCGATTCTTGGGTTGACTTATGATGTCGTGTATACGGAAATCCTGGGGATTTACATGTTCCTGCTGCCTTTTCTTGCATATCTGATATCGAAATGCATGAAAATCCTGCAAAATAGTTTATTGGTTTCCTGCCTGACGGCGCTTTTGTTCACGGCAGTTTTAGAGGTTGTCATCTTTCAGATGAATGTCATCCTTTCTTTTGCAGATATGGGATTCGGTGAATTTGCGGAACGCAGATTGCTGCCGACATTATTATTGAACCTCGCATTCATTATTATCAGCTGCTATCCTTTAAAAAGAATGTTTGAAAAGCTTGATTTGCAAGGAGAAACGGATTAACGTTCCTGTGTCTTACAAAGCAGGTCGAGAATGTATTTTCTCTTTTCCGTGTACGTAGAAAAAGGAAATTTGTTTTCCTATGTCGAATTATATTTCATTGAGGTGAAACTAACGTCATGAATAAAAGAATTCAGCAAAATGTCATGATTAAGGGAACAAAAGACGGGTTTATGCTTCATCTCGATGATTCTTGCTCATTTTCCGAGTTATTGAAAGAGTTAGAAGTGAAGCTTTCGGCAAACTATCAGTTTCAAGAAAATGACCCGTCCATTTCCGTAAAAGTACATACAGGGAACCGCTATCTTGATGAAAAACAAGAAGAAAAGATTAAAGAGGTCATCCATAAAAAGAAGAAGCTTTTCGTTGATGAGATGATTTCGAATGTCCTGACGAAGGAAGAAGCGAGACGCTGGAAAGATGAAAACCAAGTGACGACCGTGACCAAGGTGATCAGGTCGGGACAGGTTTTTGAAGTCCCTGGTGATTTACTTCTAATTGGCGATGTCAACCCCGACGGAACGGTTCGTGCGGGCGGCAACATATATATCATGGGTCAGCTAAAGGGAATAGCCCATGCCGGATATAAAGGGAATAATGAGGCCATAATAGCTGCCTCTGTCATGAAGCCTGCCCAGCTGCGCATTGCTGGACAAGTGAATTTATCTCCTGACCAATATACGAAATGGGGACATGACTTGGAATGTGCCTTCATGGATGAAGAAGAAAATATCATTATAGAAAAACTGCAAGTTTTAAAGAAATATAGACCTAATTTAAATAGATTAGAAGGGGGTCTCTAATCGTGGGAGAGGCAATAGTTATAACATCCGGTAAGGGTGGTGTCGGGAAAACGACCACCTCCGCCAATTTAGGAACATCTTTAGCTCTTCTAGGCAAAAAGGTTTGCTTGATTGATACGGATATTGGTCTTCGGAACCTGGATGTGATCATGGGATTGGAAAATCGCATCATCTATGATTTGGTCGATGTTGTAGAGGGGCGCTGTAAGGTACACCAAGCGCTTATTAAAGATAAACATTTCGAGGATCTGCTGTATTTGCTTCCAGCTCCACAAAATAGTGATAAATCAGCGGTGAATGAAGAGCAGATGAGGAAACTCATAAGCGATATGAAGCCTGATTATGATTATGTCATCATTGATTGCCCTGCAGGCATTGAACAGGGCTTCAGGAATGCCATCGCTGGGGCGGATAAGGCAATCATCGTTACGACTGCAGAGAGACCGGCTGTCAGGGATGCAGACCGTATTATTGGCCTGCTTGAAAAAGAAGAGCATATTGAACCGCCTCAATTGATCATCAACCGGATACGCGGCCATTTACTTCATGAGGATGAAGAAATGGATATCGATGGAGTTGCCGATTTTCTTAAAATTGATTTGATCGGCGTCATTCCTGATGATGACCAAGTCATTGTGGCAGCGAATAAAAAGGAACCCATTGCCTATAACCCGGACAATAGAGTCTCACTTGCCTATCGGAACATTGCCAGAAGGATCCTTGGCGAATCTGTACCCTTGACTCCAATTGGCGCAGAACCGAAAGGCTTCATGTCCAAATTGAAAAAATTCTTTAGCGTGCGGTAAATTCTATATTCCATATTAAGAAGCGGGAGCATTTTATGCATTCGCTTCTTTTGCTGCATGGAACTATTGGGTATTCCCATCATAATAAATAAAAAAGGCAAGCCATATCCTGGCTTGCCTTATCTATATGCTGGAATGTGCGGGTTATCCGCGTCTTCCGCCTCTGCCGCCGCGTTTTGATTCGGTGCTGCGTTTAAGAGTCGATAAATTTTCTTCACTAGTCTTTAAAAAGCGAACCATTTTATCTTCGAAATTTTCCTTTGGTTGGAAATTACCTTTTGAACGAAAATCTTTAGAACGGCTATCCCCTTGGCGTGGTGGGCGTTTGGTATAAGAAGAGGTTTGCCCTTCGGGTTTATCTATAGCCTTTTTGATGGACAAGGCAGTTTTTCCGTCTTTCTCACTAATCACTTTTACTTCAATTTGGTCGCCTACTTTAAGATGGTCATTTACGTCTTTTACATAGCTATCTGCTACCTCACTGATATGCACAAGACCTGTTGAGCCTCCTGGTAATTCTACGAATGCTCCAAAATTAGTGATACCTGTTACTTTACCTTGTACTTTGCTGCCTATTTCGATTGACATAAAAAAACGTTCCCCCTCAATAATGTTAAAACCACTTTATTATAACAAATTAATGGGAACAATATCAATTGGATTTTTTCCTCAATTATTCGATTATCTGAATCGATGCCCAAATTGCCTGAGGAATTCATTAGTTTCCGGTGGATTTTTCCTTCAAAAAATTTTTTTCGCTTTATAAATCCTGGGCATGTCCGGAAAGAAAAACTTTTCTCCGTCATAGTCAGGACAAGTTGCTCATACGTTGTAATATAGCGCTTTGACATGAACAGGGGGGAGAATCTGGAATGGATGATCGGAGGAAAGATATCCGCAATCGTATCGCCAAGAGACGTAAGTTTAATGATAAACCGGCAGGAAGCAGTAGTTGGACGGAGATCAATAATGAGGAACCATATGGGGTTGATTCATTTAACGGGTATTCCGAGAAAGATCATCCGCTCTTCAAGAAAGAATATTTTTTCTTTAAAGTCCTTGCCAGTGTATGCCTGTTCCTGATTATCGCGGTGATGTTCAAACACCCTTCTGTGCGGCTTGACCCTGCCAGAAGTTTTGTCACGGAGAACATGAGCAAGGAATTTCAGTTCGCTTCAATCTCCAATTGGTACGAAAGTGCGTTTGGTAAACCAATTGCTTTTTTACCGAATGAAGCAGGTAAGGAAACTGTTGATTCGAATGAAGAATATGCAATGCCAGCTTCTGCGAAGATTACCCAAACCTTCGAGACGAACGGTGAGGGAATCATATTGGAAACGAGCAAAGGCTCAAAGGTTGAGGCCGTTAATGAAGGGGTAGTCATTTTTGCCGGTGAAAAGGAGGGGATTGGAAAGACGGTCGTCATTCAGCATGCCAATAAAAGTGAATCTTGGTATGGGCAGCTGGAAGGTATTGATGTGAAGTTGTACGAGTTCGTTAAAAAGGGCAATGAAGTCGGACAGGTTACAGTAAGTGAAGATGGATCCAAGGGCAGGTTTTATTTAGCGATAAAAGAAAATGACGCTTTCGTCAATCCTAAAAAGGTGATTCGATTTGAGTGAATATGGGAAATTACTGTTTAAAATCAGGGTGCATCCGACATTGTGGTTTGTCATTGGCATCGCCATCCTCACTGCTCATTTCGTTGAAGTGATGATGCTGCTGCTCATTGTCTTCATTCATGAGATGGGGCATGCCGTCTGTGCCCAGCACTTCAAATGGCGGATAAAGTCAATCCAGCTGCTTCCTTTTGGTGGGGCTGTCGAGACTGAGGAGTATGGAAATAAGAGTTTGAAGGAGGATTTGGCGGTGGTGCTCGCCGGTCCGCTTCAACATGTTTGGCTCATTGGTGCAGCCTTTTTGCTCTATTTCTTTTCTATTATTTCCTATGAACTGTATCAGCCCTTTTTGTATATGAATCTTATGCTGCTGGTTTTTAATTTGCTGCCAATCTGGCCATTGGACGGGGGACGGCTGCTCTTCATCGGTGTTTCCCTATACTGTACCTTTCTTGAAGCGCAGAAACATACACTTCATTTCTCTGCAGCATTCGCTGTCCTGGCTTTTTTGACCTGGCTCATTCTTGATCCGCTCAATTTGAACATCTGGCTCATCATCTTTTTCATAAGTCTGTCGCTCGTCATGGAATGGCGGCAGCGGTATTATGCGTTTATCCGCTTTCTTTTGCAGCGCCATTACGGGCATACGAATGATTTGGCGAAACTGAAGCCGATTTCGGTGGATTCACAAGAACCGATTTATAAAGTGCTGGAACTGTTCCAACGCGGATGTAAACACCCCGTCATCATCATGAAAAACGGGAAAGAAAGCGGTTCGTTGGATGAAACGGAAATCCTTCATGCCTATTTTTCCGAGAAAATGACAAACGGGAAAATCGGCGACCTATTATATTCTTATTAAATATGTTATCCTTTCTTCAAATTGAGGAGAGGATTTTTTTGATGAAAAAGATGATCGCGAACCTAGCTTCACGCGAAAAAAGAGTGGCCGTACTTGAGAATGGTGTTTTACGTAAACTTGAAATCATGCCGCCTCAAAAGCGCAGTACGGTCGGTAATATTTATCTTGGGAAAGTGACGAAGGTGTTACCGGGTATGGATGCCGTCTTCATTGATTACGGTGCAGAGAAGAATGGCTTTTTACACCGTGACGAGATTCCCTCTTACCAGCTGACAAAAAAAAGCGATGGGAAAGCATCAATCGGTCAATATGTCCGTCAAGGAGAAAAGCTGCTAGTTCAGGTGGCCCGGGATGAAACGGGTACGAAAGGTGCTAAATTGACAGGGCTGATCGAGTTTTCAACGGATTCCCTCGTATACATACATGGAATAGATTATGTTGGCGTTTCAAAGAAATTCAAAAATGATGATTTGCATAAGCAGTGGCGGGAAACGGCCTTACAATATAAAAAGCCAGATGAGGGATTGATTGTCCGCACCTCGATGGAGAACGAAAGTGAAACGGTCTTCCTGGATAGGTTAACTATATTGCGGGAGCTCTATAAAGGACTTGAAATTAAAGCTGCGTCCCTCAAGGCCCCGTCCCTTCTATATGAGAGGGACACATACCTTGATATGATCATTTCTGAAATGTCGGGAACGGCTGCCGGAGAACTTGCCATCGATGATTTTGAGGCCTATCAGGAATTGAAAAAATGGGTGCAGGAAAACCGTAAGGAGTGGGAAATATCCCATGTATCTGGTAAGAATATTTTTTCTGAATGGAATGTGGAAGCGCAAGTCGAGAAAATGGCCAAGAAAATCGTCTGGCTTGATAATGGCGGATATTTAATTTTTGAAGAAACGGAAGCTTTCACCGTAATCGATGTCAATTCAGGTAAGTTCACCGGTAAGGTGGCGAAGGAAGCAACATTGTTTGCGGTGAATCAGGCTGCGGCGAAAGAGGTCGCCCGTCAACTGAGATTGAGGAATATCAGCGGAATCATTTTGATAGATTTCATCAATATGGACCAATCACGACATGCGCAAGAAATCATCGACATCGTCAAAAAGGAAGCGGCGAGGGATGAGAAGCGGGTCCAGGTCATCGGTTTTACGGAACTGGGCATTTTACAAATGACGAGAAAGCGAACATCCCCATCTTTAACTGAAATGATGACGGTGCCTTGCCCCGTGTGCAGTGGTATCGGTAAAATCGAGAGCCCGGAAACGGTGGCCTTCCGCTTGGAACGTGAATTGCTTGAACATCGGAAGACGGATGATGAAGCGGTTTGGGTGGAGGTCAGTAAAACGGTGGCGGACGTGCTGCTTGGTGAAAAGGAATCATACCGGCAGACACTGGAGGAATTGATCGCTAAAAAGTTATTCCTATCTTTTATCCCAGGTCCCAGGAATGCCTATTCCATCAAGCGCTTCGGGAGCATACAGGAAATCGGGCGGGCTTTCGAATGAAGAAAGGGTAAATCTCACAAATATATTGACAGCCATTCCGGTTTCATGTTAGGATTTTAATGTTATGTTTGTAGCACCCGTGCTACAACCGCTCAACAACAGGTCCTAAGCTTTTGCCTTTCTGGTAAAACGCCTGTGATTGGCGAGTCTGAGACATTTAAGGAGGTGCAAGTATGTACGCAATTATCGAAACTGGCGGTAAACAAATTAAAGTAGCAGCTGGCGAAGCGGTTTACATTGAAAAATTAAACGCAGAAGCAGGCGAAACTGTTACATTTGACAAAGTTTTATTCGTAGGTGGCGAAGACGTGAAAGTCGGTGCTCCACTAGTTGAAGGCGCTACTGTAACAGGTACTGTCGAAAAACAAGGTAAGCAAAAGAAAATCACTGTTTTCAAATACAAAGCGAAGAAAAACAATCGTAAAAAACAAGGTCATCGTCAACCATACACAAAAGTTGTTATCGAAGCAATCAACGCGTAAGGGCTGATTCTAGATGATTAAAGTTGTCTTTGATGCTCCGCAGGAACGGATTACTTCGTTCACCTTAAGCGGACATGCTAATTTTGCTAAAAAAGGTTCTGATATCGTTTGTGCAGGTGTATCGGCTGTTTCCTTTGGGGCAGTCAATGCGATCATGTCCTTAACGGACGTAGAGCCTGAGATTGAGCAAGGTAGGGAAGGCGGCTATCTTCGCTGCGTCATTCCGGGGAATCTTTCGCCGGAATCGGAAGAGAAGGTCCAGCTGCTTTTGAACAGTATGCTCATATCGCTGCAAACCATCGAACGTGATTATGGTAAATACATGAAAATTATCCTCAACCAATAGGAGGTGGAACAAATGTTAAGATTAAATCTTCAGTTCTTCGCTTCGAAAAAAGGAGTAGGTTCTACAAAGAACGGACGTGACTCTCAATCTAAGCGTCTTGGCGCTAAGCGTGCAGATGGTCAATTCGTATCTGGTGGTTCTATCCTTTACCGTCAACGCGGAACAAAAATCTATCCTGGTGAGAACGTAGGCCGTGGTGGAGACGATACTCTATACGCTAAAGTAGACGGTGTTGTTAAATTCGAACGTTTCGGACGTGACCGTAAAAAAGTAAGCGTATATCCAGTTGCACAAGAAGCATAATTGGCATCTTTGAACAGAGGCTGACTCAAAAGGGTCTGATTCCTTCTACGAGACACTATATACCGCGTCATTTTTAATAATGGTATGCTATATAGTGAAGAAGGGGTCTGGCCCTTTATTTATACTATAGGAACGATTAATAACCAGCATTTTGCAGGAGACTTTAGTCATTAGTATAAGGAAAACAACCTCTGACTTACAAAAGGCTCGCCAATCGGCGGGCTTTCTTAAACTTTCAGGGGGGAAAATCCAAGGTTACTCATCCTTCCCATTTGATTAAACCGAATAGACAGTCCAATTCAACTATAATATCTCCAATTGGTGCATAAATAAGGCCCATTCTCTTTTTTAGTTCAAATGGCTCTACCATCGTCCAAAGAACTCAGGGTGTGCGGCTGTATTTTTTGGACGGGGGCTTTCATGTGAAGGCATGTGAATCGAGCTTCATTTCCTGTTTGTCGTTTTTTTGATATACTGTACAAATGGAAGTATTCAACATGATAGAGCTGAAAAAAGTTTCTTTATCATAATTGAAGGTGTTTATAATGGAAAAAAATTGGACGACTATTGAAACTCTTCGTCAAACCAGGCATGACTGGCTGAATAAAATTCAAATCATCAAAGGGAATCTGGAGCTGAACAGAATAGATCGTGTCAAGGGCATCATTGATGAAATCATTGTTGAAACCCAGAATGAAGCACGCCTCTCCAGTTTGAATTTACCTAAGTTCACCGAGATGTTGTTGACGTCGAATTGGAATAATGGCTCATTTTATTGCGAATATGAAATCATTGATATTTTTGAAGGCTCTGCTGAAATGGACGAGCTGATGTATCGCTGGACGAACGATTTCTTTAAAACTCTGGATAAGAATCTGGACCCGTTTTTTGAAAATATACTAGCTGTTTCTATGAGTAAAAAAGAAAAAGAAGTGAGCGATATGCGCTGTGCATTTCATATGCAAGGCAGGTTCATTGATCAATCCGCAGTGAGGGAGTTTTTGGAAAGTTCATTAACGGCCGAGCAATCAATTGAAATTCTCGAATGTAATGAGGATGAAATATTTTTTAAGATGGATATTAACTTTTAGAGAAGTATACAGCAAGAAATGACTTGCAGAAAACAAGGAAGTGATAGCATGTTTGTCGATCAAACGAAAGTCTATATAAAAGGCGGAGACGGTGGTAACGGAATAGTTGCTTATCGTCGTGAGAAATTCATACCAAAAGGCGGACCTGCCGGCGGAGATGGCGGTAATGGGGCAAATGTCGTTTTTGAAGTGGAAGAGGGCTTGCGTACGTTAATGGATTTCCGTTATCAACGTCACTTTAAGGCACCCCGCGGGGAACATGGCATGTCCAAAAACATGCATGGTGCGGCCGCAAAGGATATGGTCATCAAAGTTCCACCAGGCACGGTTGTCATTGATGAAAAAACGAAGGAAGTCATTGCTGATTTAGTTGAGCACGGGCAGCGCGCCATTATCGCAAAGGGTGGCCGTGGAGGCCGGGGAAATTCCCGTTTTGCTACACCTGCCAATCCTGCACCTGAAATCGCGGAGAACGGTGAACCGGGCCAAGAGCGCGATATAATCATGGAATTGAAACTGTTGGCTGATGTCGGTTTGGTTGGTTTCCCAAGTGTAGGGAAATCCACTTTGCTTTCTGTCGTATCCGCAGCAAGACCTAAAATTGCCGAATATCATTTCACAACGATCGTTCCTAACCTCGGAATGGTGGAAACGGAAGATCACCGCAGCTTCGTCATGGCCGATTTACCGGGTTTGATCGAAGGCGCTTCAGAAGGAGTGGGCCTTGGACATCAATTCCTGCGCCATATTGAAAGAACGAGAGTAATCGTTCATGTAATCGATATGTCGGGTCTTGAAGGCAGGGATCCATATGAAGACTACCAAACAATCAATAAAGAGTTGGAAGAGTATAACCTGCGCTTGACTGAACGTCCGCAAATCATTGTAGCAAGTAAAATGGATATGCCGGACTCAGCAGATAATTTAGCAGCATTCAAAGAAAAGCTGGAAGAAGACTATCCTGTTTTCCCGATTTCTGCCGTAACGCGTGAAGGAATCCGTGAGCTTCTTTATGCAATTGCTGATAAAATCGAAGAAACGCCTGAGTTCCCACTTGATCATGAAGAAGAGAATACTGGAATCCACCGGGTTCTTTATAAACATACATCACAGTCGGATGAATTTAACATTGAACGCGAATCCGATGGCAGCTTTGCCGTATCAGGATTCAAGATCGAACGTCTATTCAAAATGACTGACTTTACCCGTGATGAGTCCATACGTCGTTTCGCTAGACAGCTTCGTTCATTCGGAGTCGACGAAGGCCTTCGTCAAAAAGGTGCAACAAATGGCGATATCGTCCGTATCCTTGAATATGAATTTGAATTTGTTGATTGATTGAAGACCATGATGGCAGGCAAAAGGAGGCGTGCGGAGTTTGAATAAGGCCGATCAGAAATTTTTCCTCGTTCGGGAGGATGTCCTTCCCGAAGCGATGAAAAAAACGCTGGATGCAAAAGAAATGATTGAACGGGGAAAAGCAGAATCAGTTTGGGAAGCGGTACAGCGAGTGGACCTAAGCAGGAGTGCTTTTTACAAATACCGTGACACGGTATTTCCGTTTCATACTGTTGTTAAAGAAAAGCTGATTACACTGTTCTTCTACCTCGAGGATCGTTCTGGTACTCTATCGGAGCTCTTACGGCTCGTCGCCTCATCCGGTTGCAACATCATGACTATCCACCAAACGATTCC
Source organism: Peribacillus sp. CSMR9 (assembly GCF_033141925.1). Classification (NCBI taxonomy): domain Bacteria; kingdom Bacillati; phylum Bacillota; class Bacilli; order Caryophanales; family Bacillaceae; genus Peribacillus; species Peribacillus sp. CSMR9. The sequence continues at coordinate 49,775 of NZ_JAOPHO010000002.1, read as the reverse complement.
TTTGCAGGGTCGTGCCAATGTTACCCTATCTCTGAACACGGGTGGGATGACGATGGATATTGATGAACTGCTTACTAAATTGCGTAAAATGGAGTTCGTCGAGAAAGTCGAAATTATTGGGAACGGCGCATGAAAACAGCCTGTACATTTCACATGTACAGGCTGTTTTTATTTGTTAGAGGATGATTTATCGATTAACTATTGTAAAAAATCAGAAAATGGCATAACATAAACAATAGATTTTCCGTGAAAAGGAGTTTATAATATGACATCAAAAATTGCATTTCTTGGACCAAAAGCAACGTTCACGGATTTAGCTGTTTCGCGACTATTTCCTAATGATATAAAAATGCCGATGAACACGATTCCAGACTGCCTTGATGCTGTCCGGGACGGGGAAGTGAATCACGCGCTCGTACCGATCGAGAATGCTTTGGAGGGATCGGTAAATATTACGATGGATTACTTAGTCCATGAAGTCACATTACCGATGAAAGGGGAAGTGACGATCCCAATTCAACAGCATTATATGGTGCATCCGGATCATGCATATCCTGGTTTCAAACCGGACATGGTTTATTCGCATTCCCATGCCATCGCTCAATGCCGCAAATTCCTCCATAAAGAACTAAGGGGCATTCCATATGAGTATGTCACATCCACTGCAGCCGCTGCAAAAATGGTGATGGAGAATCCCGATATCAATATTGCTGCGATTGCAAATGATATGGCTGCAGCGGAGTATGGTTTGACGATTGTGGAAGAAAACATTCACGATTACGAACATAATCACACCAAGTTTATTGTTGTATCCAACAGTGAAGTCGACTATGAAGGGCATTTGACCGTTGAAGGGAACAAGAAAACGACCCTGATGATTCAGCTGCCTGCCGACCACTCAGGGCAGCTTCACCAAGTCCTATCCGCTTTTTCCTGGAGGAAGCTTAATCTTTCCAAGATTGAATCAAGACCCATGAAAACAGGATTAGGCAATTACTTTTTCATCATCGACATTGAAATGGCCCTTGACGATGTTCTCATTCCAGGAGCGATCTCTGAGCTCGAGGCCCTTGGATGTACGGTTTCGATCATGGGAAGCTATTCATGCTTTAGAGTCCAAAATGGTGTACCGCAACGATGATTTCCCAGGAAAATTGAACGCTTAAAGCGACGGTAAACGATTTTTCCTGGGTACACAAGGCTGGAAGTTTGCATCATCGATTTCCTAAGTGATAAATGGTACAACCCTCAGCTGTGCTTTATACAAGAAAGGTGCCCCGGGATTATTTCCGGGGCATTTTTTTGTGAAGGTTTCAGTTAAGATTGGGCTTTTCCTTGTGTACAAGTTCCTGGCTGTAATTTTATGGAATATATATAAAATGGACAAGAAAAGAGCGATGAAGGAATTCATTATTTTTCACTTTGGAGATGATTCTTTAGAGGAATATGAGGATTACCTGTATGGAACATGATTACATACCTTGTGACTTATCCTTAGTGGATGCACCTTTTTTTAATGCTAGAAAAATATCCAAACATGCATGATAGGATGATGGTAAGCAGAGATGGATAGGCAATTCGAAGAAACGTTCGGTTCTTGGACTCAAGCGATTGGAACCGTCATTTCTACTGTTAAGGTCCACCATTCATTACCTTGGACGAAGAATTTCGCAAAAAACTTAGATTTGATTGGTAATGAACTTCAGGGCATCTGAAAATGTATCAATATCCCATTTGGAAGAGAAGCCATCGAATGGTGAATTAATACAAGGGATAGGAGGCTGGGTACAGGCGGTAGGCTCCATCATTAGTCTTTTAGGGCAATTGAGAATCTAGGATGGAGAGTGCGGAGCCAATAAAAAATCCTCAAAAGATGTGGCTTTTGAGGATTTTCATTTTTTCAATCGACCAAAATGCCGGCATCCCTCAATGCACCTTCCGCTTCATCAAGCAGTTCTTCTGATGATGCACTCAGTGTATGGAGATGGATGCCGCTCGTTAGTTCCGATAAAAAAGATGCGTTCGTTGCCGTCACCTTAGAGAGGAATTGCTGGACTTCTTTACGGCTGCTGACCATGATGGAAGCGGTCAGGTCGCCGTATACGGGGTGCTCGATTTTGACATCTTTCACCGTGATGCCGATATCCACGAGTAAAAATAGCTCTTCTTGGGCCCGTGAAGGATCATGCTGGCAAGCAATTATCCTTTCCGGCTTTTGGGTGCTCCCCGTTTGTAAGTACATATAGCCCTGGCTCGTGGCAATGATAGGTTCATTCCGTGCTTTCAGGAGCGTTATGTCACCAACGATAACCTGCCGGCTTACATTCGTGATTTGCGAAAGCTCGCTGCCTGTTACTGGCTGATCGCTTGTTTGCAATAAATGTAAGAGTTTCGTCCGTCTTTCTTCCCCGAGTAATTTCTTTCTTTCCATAATCATTCACCTCTTTATTAACAAACATTCTACCATAGAATGGAGGGGTTTATCGAATGGAAGATATTCCTTCGAGACAGTCTGCCAACTTGTGAATGTCGTCGGCCGTTGTATTTTTACCAAATGAAAAACGGACGAATTGATGTGCTTCATCTTCGCTTTTCCCAATGGCCATCATTGTTTTTGAAGGATCCTGTTTACCGATTTGACAGGCGCTTCCCGTCGATACAGCAAATCCCTTCTGGTTTAATTCCAGCATGATGTATTGTCCTTGGAATCCAGCAAAGGTCAGTGCCAGAATGTGGGGCAATTGCTTGTCCTTCGCATCGATGATTTGAAAATCGACTTTCTTTTCCGTAAGCCGCTCGATCAATTGCACCCTAAGCATGGAAATCCGTTTCCGTTCATCTTCCATGATATCCCCTAATTTCTTTGCAGCCGTTACGAAGGAAGCTATACCGGGGACGTCCACTGTCCCTGGCCGGAAACCATATTCATGAGTGATATTAGGTACTGAAGCCTTCAACCGATGGATGGCCGGGAAAATGACGGCTCCAGTCCCTTTTGGACCATAAACTTTATGACTGGAAACTGATAATCCATCACATAAGGCAGATAACTTCCCAAGCGGCAATTTAGCAAATGATTGGACACAATCCACATGCAAGAAAGCATGGTGTCTTCGAACGATTTTACTTATTTGCTCAATGGGTTGAATGACCCCGATTTCTGAATTCACATGTTGGACGATGACCAAGCAAGTTTTCTCCGACAAACATTCCTGTAGATGTTCAATATCAACTCGGCCATCTTCCAAATGCCGTAAATACGTAACCTCGAAGCCTTCATGTTCAAGCTTTGCGACAAAATTGGCAATTGATGCATGTTCAGTTCGGCTTACAATCAAGTGGTTCTGCCAGGATGGTTTTGATGCGATGAATGTATCAATGGCAAGCATGTTGCTTTCTGACCCGCCGCTCGTAAAGATGATTCCTTCCTTTTTTATGTTCAGCATTTCTGCTAGTTGCTGCCGTGACATATCCAATAAACGTGCCGCTTCAGAGCCAATATCATGCAAACTGCTCGCATTCCCGAAAAACTTCCGGGATGCTTGGCTGAATACGTCGAGTGCCTCATCATCAATCGGCGTTGTGGCTGCATAATCCAAATAAATCAAGAAATCACCTCTATCTTGTAATCTTAAAAAACTCTTGATAATAGTTTAATAATATGTAAATATAGTTGTCAAGACACCTGTCATAAACAGGAGGAATGAAATAATGGTAAAAGCGGGAATCATCGTTATAGGTAGCGGGATTGCTGCCTTGAAAACGGCATTGGAAGCAAGTAAACATAAGCATGTGATACTCATCACAAAATCAAAGATCCGCCATAGTAATTCCTATTTAGCACAGGGCGGGATTGCAGCTGCAATATCTGATCGTGACAGAGTATCCTATCATAAAAAAGATACGCTGGAGGCTGGTCAGCGTTATAACAAGGAAAAGGCAGTGGAAATACTCGTCGAAGAGGCCCCTTCGGTGATAGCTGAACTTATTCGTTCCGGCATGCAATTTGACCATGATCATGATGGTACCCTCATGCTTGGCATGGAGGGGGCCCACAGTGAAAGGAGAATCCTTCATAGTCATGGGGATTCTACAGGAAAGTACATCATGGAACATCTAATAGGGTGTTTGAAAAACTCTTTGATTACTGTGGTCGAGAATGCGGCAGCAGTGGAGTTGATTATCGGAAAAGATGATTCTTGCATAGGCGTCAAAACTCTTGATAAGGCTGGGAAACTTGTAACGTACCACGCGGAACGAACAGTTTTGGCAACTGGCGGCTGTGGTTCCCTATACCATTTCACTTCAAATTCACAAACGGTTTCAGGAGATGGAATCGCACTTGCATTCAAGGCCGGGGCAAAAGTTCGTGACATGGAATTCATACAGTTTCATCCGACCCTGCTTTTTATAAATGGTAAAGCGAAAGGGCTGGTTTCAGAAGCGGTCCGCGGGGATGGTGCAAGGTTAGTGACTGAAATGGGAAGACCGATCATGGAGGATGTCCATGCCATGAAAGATCTGGCTCCAAGGCATATTGTGGCACAGACGATTTTTTCTTATTTACAGCGCGGAGAAAAGGTATTTTTGGATATTTCAATGATTAAGGATTTTAAGAAGCGTTTTCCGACAGTGAGCTCATTATGTGAAAAAAGCGGGCTGGACCTTAAATTCGGGAAAATCCCTGTAGCGCCTGGAAACCATTTCCTGATGGGGGGGATTGAAGTCGACGAATGGGGGAGAACCTCTGTCCCTTCTTTGTATGCAGTTGGTGAAGTGGCATGCACTGGTGTACATGGGGCGAACCGATTGGCCAGCAACTCCCTACTCGAAGGGCTGGTTTTTGGAAATGCGCTTGGTCAATTGCTAGCTAACATGCCAGCAAGGTCGATACCGGAAGAAAAAGAGCAGTCCAAAGGTTCCTGCCATTTTACCATTTTACCTGATCTCGCGACATTGCAGGGAAAATTAATGAACGAAGCAGGAATCGTTCGAAATGAAGCAGGTTTAACTCGACTGAAGGATTATCTTGAGACATTCAATATCGAAAAATTGCTGCATATGGAAGTAACGGGATTATCGATAAAAGAGATAACGAATATCAATGCCACAATCGTGGCATGGCTGATTGCCGAATCCGCATTGACCAGAACGGAAAGCAGGGGCGGTCATTTCCGCAGTGACTATCCAAGCGAAGATGACTCCCAATGGCTTGAAAATTCGGTTATCCTTGCTTGCACAGATGTGAAAAACCGGGTAAAAGGGAGGCGACTATATGAATATATTGAAGCTTAAGCAGATGCTGCAACAATTTTTAATGGAAGATATAGGTGAATGCGACGTAACGAGTGATACGATTTTTGATCAAGGTGAACAAGGGACTTTGACATTCATTGCAAAAGAAGGCGGAGTTTTTAGTGGAAGTGACGTCATCAAGACAGGATTTGCATTGTTGGATGAGCAAATCGAGGTTTCCCTTTTTGTTCATGATGGCGAAGTTTTTGAACCAGGACATCAACTTGCAAGAATGACCGGCGATATGGCTTCTCTTTTAAAAGGGGAACGGGTGGTTTTGAATTTAGTGCAGCGTATGTCCGCCATTGCGACACAGGCTCATAAAGCTACCAAGATATTAGCAGGGACGAAGACGAGGGCTTGTGATACGAGGAAAACTACACCTGGCCTGCGGATGCTTGAAAAATATGCGGTCCGTTCAGGCGGGGCATTCAATCACCGATATGGCCTGTTTGATGCCGTCATGATAAAGGATAATCATATTTCTTTCGCTGGATCCATTACGAAGGCGGTTCAAACGGTAAAATCCAAACTGGGTCATACCACTAAAGTGGAAGTGGAAACGGAATCAATCGAACAGGTGCTTGAAGCAGTGGAAGCCGGTGCTGATATCATCATGTTCGATAACCGGAGCCCCGAAGAAATTAAGCAACTGATCAAATTGGTTCCTGCCCACATCATAACTGAAGCTTCCGGAGGTATTCATTTAGACAATCTAGCCTCATATCGGGAAACAGGGGTTGACTATATTTCATTGGGCAGTCTGACTCACAGTGTCAGGGCACTTGATATTAGCGCTAAGGTCAAAGAACGTGAGGGGATATTGAAATGAACATATTGGAGATGGCTAGTACGGCAGGGAATGTATTGCCTGAAAAATATAAGACGATGACAATGGAAGATATGGAAAATCGGGTCCATGACATTAAGAACCGAATGGGAAAGCGGCTTTATATCCCAGGTCATCATTATCAACGGGAGGAAGTCATTCAATTTTCGGATGTAACGGGAGATTCACTTCAGTTGGCACAGCTTTCCGCCGAAAATCGCGAAGCGGATTATATCGTGTTTTGTGGCGTACATTTCATGGCTGAAACTGCCGATATTTTGACTGAAGAAGGGCAGACGGTCATCCTTCCTGACATGCGAGCAGGCTGTTCAATGGCAGATATGGCGGATATTGAACAAACCGAACGGGCCTGGACAAAGCTTCAGGAATTATTTGGCGATACGATCCTTCCGCTCACTTATGTTAATTCGACTGCGGCCATCAAAGCTTTTGTAGGGAAAAATGGCGGGGCGACGGTGACTTCTTCAAATGCACAAGGGATGGTATCGTGGGCCCTCTCGCAAAAAGAACGGATCCTGTTTCTTCCCGATCAGCATCTTGGGAGGAATACAGCCTTTGACCTTGGCATTCCATTAAACGAAATGGCTGTCTGGGATCCTCATAAGGACGAATTAATCTATGAAGGGGAACTCGAAGATCTGAAGGTACTTCTTTGGAAAGGGCATTGTTCGGTCCATGAAAATTTCACGACGGCGAATATTGAAACGCTTCGAGCGGAGCAGCCGGAAATGAATATCATCGTTCATCCCGAATGTCGCCGTGAGGTAGTCGCCCTGTCGGATTATGCGGGTTCGACATCGTACATCATTAATATGATAGAAAAGGCCGAACCAGGTAGTTCTTGGGCAATCGGCACGGAAATGAACCTTGTCAAACGGCTTATCGCCAATAACCCTGACAAGAACATCATCTCGTTAAATCCGAATATGTGTCCATGCCTTACGATGAACCGGATTGATTTGCCTCACTTGCTTTGGGCGCTTGAATCAATTGAAGAAGGTATTATCATTAATCCGATAAAAGTCGAGAAGGGCATTGCGGATAATGCCATACTAGCTTTAAACAGAATGTTGGAACGGGTTTAAGTTAATCCTTTCAATAATAAAATTGAAAAAGACTTTTCATAACATAAGAAAGGGAGGGCAGAAGCCCCCCTCAGACTGTAGACAAACTCGATAAATAATTGAGTGTGTCTACAGTTTTTTTTGTGGGTTTGTAAAATTTGAACGTTGATTGGAACGTAGGGCACTCGCTTTCCGCGGACGGTCCGACCTGGGCACTCTTTGCGCCTGTGGGGACTTCCTTGGACGCACTTTTCCCAGCAGTCTCGCATCTTCCATCTCAATCAAATTTGTTTTACCATTTAGATAAAACTCCTTTTGCCAACATTCTTTTTGGTTTTAAAATAGGAGTATATCCAAATCTGTGGAATTCAAGCTGCCTAACAATTCGCTTGGATTACCGCCAGGAGCATCACGAACAAGCTGATTGCCAAACCGATTCCGGCCATACCTTTACCCCTTTTGTCCTCCACGTTCGAGCTGTCCTTTCTTCCACTAATATTCCTCCCAGAATGTAAGAAAAGTTACCTGGACCCACAGCTTTAGGTCATTCACTTTCTTATACCAGGATTTTCCTTTCGCTTAGACAGGTTGAAGGAAGCGTTTCTTTCATGATGGATTCCTGACGAATCCTTTTTTAGGATGAATGCAATGGTTCCTTTCTAATTATCGATCCTGTTAATAAGGCAGGTCCTAAGAGAAAAGATTATCCTTTTTCCGAGATGCCATATCGATTTTTTCTTCTTCAAAAAAGTACCTTTCATATTCCTAAATCATTGGTTCCAATCATAAAAGTCCTTTTTCATGCATAAGTTTTCATGATAAAAATAATAGCAATTCACCCACTGCATCATAGAATATATGGACATATGCACAGGAGGGGTTAACAGCGTGAAAATTCATATAGTCCAAAAAGGCGATACGCTTTGGAAACTCGCCAAAAAATATGGCGTCAGTTTTGAAGAACTTAAAAAAGTTAACACGCAATTGAGCAACCCGGACATGATGATGCCCGGAATGAAAATTAAAATACCAGGGACATCCGGAGCTGTAATAAAAGAAACGGTTAAACCAAACGTGAATATTCAACAGGGAATGAAAGAATCCCAAATTCAACCGTATCAAGCACAGCCTGCACCTATGAAAGAGCAGCAAATTATGCAAAAACATCCAGTAAAAGAACAGCCGAAATTTCAACAGCCGGTTAAAGAACAACCAATCGTTCAAAAACCAGTAAAAGAGCAGAAAATCTTTCAACAGCCAGCTAAGAAAGAGCAGCAGATCGTTCAGCCAAAGCCAATCATTAAAGAAAAGCAAATAATCGTTCCAAAAGAAGTACCAGTACCGATGCCAGTGATTCCGGAAATCGATATCAATAATTATTATATGGTCAACATGACCAATATGAGTGTACAGAAGCCTCCTGCACCACCACCTTTACCAAAGAAAAAAGAAGTGCAGGCAGTCACTAAAAAGAAGAAGAAAAAGCCTGCTGTCCAGCCAGAACAGGAATATTGTGAGCCGGTGGATGATTGTATTCCAGTAACGCCAATCATGCCTGGAAGCGGTTATTGTATTCAGCCGCCTCCATGGGCGTATATGCAGATGCAAGGGATGCAAGCCCCATATCAAGGTGCTCAAGGGTACCAGGCGGCTCCACAAGGTTATCAAATGATGGAAGAAAGTTCTGATGTTTGGGGAGAATCTCCTGACATGCAAACGATGGGGCAAGGATTCGTTCAAGGGGCAAGTATGAATCCAGCAGGCCAGCAACATTATCCATATCAAGCCTCAGCACCGGTTCCGCATCATTTTTATGGGGGGATGAATCAACAAGCTCAAGTAGCAGGTTCATATATGCAACAAGAGTATGGGCCATCAGTGGAATCGTCTTCTTCAAATGATCACCATAACTTTCCTCAGCAGTATACCCAGACAGCCGGTGAGGAAGAGGAAGATTGCGGCTGTAATAAGGGGGTACTAGGAACTTATGGGCCGGATGTGAAAGGACAGTATCAAGGAAACAAAAAAATAGAGATGCAGCATCAATATGAAGCAGAGTCAGAAGAATCGGCTCAAGTCCAACAATATGGCGGTCAAAGTGGTAGCGATCCAGGCATGATGATGGGCGGTCAAAGTGGTAGCGATCCAGGCATGATGATGGGCGGTCAAAGTGGAGGCGATCCAAGTATGATGATGGGCGGTCAAAGTGGAGGCGATCCAAGTATGGTGATAGGCGGTCAAAGTGGAAGTGATCCAGGCATGATGATGGGCGGCCAAAGTGGAAGCCATCCAGGCATGATGATAGGTGGCCAAGGTGGAGGTCAACCATGGATGATGGGAGGTCACCAAGGAAGCCACTCAGGCATGATGGGAGGTCACCAAGGAAGCCACCCAGGCATGATGGGAGGTCACCAAGGAAGCCACTCAGGCATGATGGAAGGTCATCAAGGAGGCCATTCAGGCATGATGGGAGGTCATCAAGGAAGCCACTCAGGGATGATGGAAGGTCATCAAGGAAGCCACCCAGGCATGACGGGAGGTCATCAAGGAAGCCATTCAGGCATGATGGGAAGTCATCAAGGAAGCCATTCAGGGATGATGGAAGGTCATCAAGGAAGCCATCCAAGCATGATGGGAAGTCATCAAGGAGGCCATTCAGGAATGATGGAAGGCCATCAAGGAAGCCATTCAGGGATGACGGGAGGCCATCAAGGAAGCCATTCAGGTCTGATGGAAGGTCATCAAGGAAGCCATCCAAGCATGATGGGAAGTCATCAAGGAGGCCATTCAGGGATGACGGGAGGCCATCAAGGAAGCCATCCAGGTCTGATGGAAGGTCATCAAGGAAGCCATTCAGGGATGACGGGAGGCCATCAAGGAAGCCATTCAGGGATGACGGGAGGCCATCAAGGAAGCCATTCAGGTCTGATGGAAGGTCATCAAGGAAGCCATACAGGGATGACGGAAGGCCATCAAGGAAGCCATACAGGGATGACGGGAGGCTTCCAAGGAGGTCAACCAGGGATGATGGGAGGCTTCCAAGGAGGTCAACCAGGGATGATGGGAGGTCATCCAGGAGGTCAACCAGGAATGATGGGAGGTCATCCAGGAGGTCAACCAGGGATGATGGGAGGTCATCCAGGAGGTCAACCAGGCATGATGGGAGGCCATCCAGGAGGCCATTCAGGAATGATGGGAGGCTTCCAAGGAGGCCAACCAGGAATGATGGGAGGCCATCAAGGAGGCCAACCAGGAATGATGGGAGGCCATCCAGGAGGTCAACCAGGCATGATGGGAGGCCATCCAGGAGGTCAATCAGGAATGATGGGAGGCCATCCAGGAGGTCAATCAGGAATGATGGGAGGCTTCCAAGGAGGCCAACCAGGCATGATGGGAGGCCATCCAGGAGGTCAACCAGGAATGATGGGAGGCTTTCAAGGAGGTCAACCAGGGATGATGGGAGGCCAAGGTGGAAGCCAACCAGGGATGATGGGAGGTCAAGGTGGAGGTCAGCCAGGAAGCCAGCTAGAGATGATGATGCCGGGTCAATTTGGTGGTCAGCCGGGCATGATGCGGGGGCAGCCTGAAGCTATGTTGCCTGGACAAATGGGAGGACAGCCTGGCCAATTCGGTGGCGTTCGTGCTCCTGAAACATTTGGGATACCAACATATGTAGATGAAAGCGATGACTACTAATTATCAAGGAGACAGTGTTTTTAACACTCGTCTCCTCTCTTATATAAATCGTAAGCCAAAGAAAGTCCACCATCTTCAAAGCAGTGTCTATTTAATAACTTTTGAAAAGGGTCATCCAATAATCCTTAAAGGATTCAGCAGTTTTGAAAAATGGGATCGGCAAAGAGAATTGACTTCTTTATTAAAACAAAAGGGTTTCCATCAAACGTATTATATTCATCAGAATTTAATGCCCTTTCAATTCAAAGGGAAATGGTATGGCAGTATGGACTATTTTCCGCCGAGTAAGAAAAAATTCCGATTTTCCAATCATAAGGACCGTTTAGAGGGAATTCAGTTACTGGAAAGCTTCCATGATGTTTCTGAACATCTCTCCATTAACGCGCCTGTTTTTGATCAATCAAAAAAATGGAAAGAGCGTTTATCACTATTTAAAAATAACTTTTCTTATGTTCGCCAATATGTTTCCGAAGATATTATTAAAGAATGGATTAGATGGGGGGAGTGGGCATTAGAGGGTTTTGATAAAAACCAGTCTTTATGGAGTAAGGAAAAGAAAGTCATCATTCATGGTGATTGTGCCCACCATAATTTCTTGCGGAGAGAAGACGGCACTTTAACCTTAATCGATTTTGATCTAATGGCAAGTGCTCCAAGATGCATTGATTATTTACAGTATGCAAATCGAATTTCACCTCATTTGGAAGATGCGGCCACCAAGTTGTGGGAAGTGCCGCAATTGCAAAGCTATCAGTCTGACCTGGCCTTTTTATATGCTTTAACTTATCCTACGGATATTTTCCGTGAATGGAATCGTCTTAATAAAAGTTCTTCTCAGCTTCATTCGGTCTGGAAAATGACTGTGGAAGGTTTTTCGGAGCGGATTAAGATGAATGAAAAATTGGAGAAGAAGATTTCTTCCCTAAAGAGGAAATAAAACGCGCTTTTGGCCGTAACTTACAGAGTACATTCATCGTTAGACACCCATGCTAATTATGAGCGGAATATAGCTCATTCTATTGCAATGGGAGGGTTATTTTGCAGAAAATAAAATGGACACTGCCACTTTATACGGTATTAGCCACTGTCAGCTTGGTTGGATGCGCTAATAATGATACAGCTAAAAACGAAAATATAACGAATGAAACAGGGTACCATACAACTGAAAAAGATGTATTGGTACGAAACATCAATTATCGGAATATGGGGCAAGGCCTTTACGATAAAGATGATGCATACAGTACGCGGGATCGTAATTACCATGGCCATGAAAGTAAACCGCTTAGGGCCCGATCATCTTATTATAATTCTTATGAAGGCACGTTAGCCGACAAAGCTAATGGAATCGCCAATGGAGTGGACCCTGTTATCGATGCCAGAACAATCATCATGAAAGACGAAATGCTGGTTGCCTTGCTGCTTAATGACTACAGCCAAGCAAAAAATGTCAAAGAAAAAGTCAAGAATGAAATCGGACCGCTTTCAAATGGCCGGAACCTATACGTCACAACCGATCAAGGTGTCTATTATAGGTCGATGACACTTGATAACAATCTTCGTGATGGCGATACAAGGGAAATGGTCATTCTGGATGCCAATGACATGTTCGAGAATCTTAACATTCATCAAGATCACTTAAAATAATTAAAGGGCTGACCCCGATTCCATGGTCAGCCCTTTTAGATTTTTTCTGGTTAATAATCCTTATTTGGGTCAAACTACTTAAAAAGTAAACGCCTTAAGAGGTGAGAATATTGATTAATCAACTAAGGATCCAATTTTTCATGATACTTTTCATACTGCCATTTTGCTTAACCGTTTATGCCGAAGAACCTGTGCAGAAGGAAAATGAACCAATTGAAAGGAAAGTCATCCTTCAGCGTATGTATCTGGATGGCGAGTTAAGTGAGGAGAAATTTACAGAAACAATTTGGTCGATGGAAGACTTTTGGTCAAAATATCAAGGGTGGAAAGTAGTCGATCAAAATGAAGAACATATTGTCCTTAAGAAAATTGAAAATGACATATCTCCGCTTTTAAAAGCGAATGGTTACCTTGGGATGAGGGAAGATGGTACGTTATCCATTTTTATCGGAAGGCCTGAGCACGCCAAGATCATTCATACTTTTTACCAAATAGACGTTGGTAAACTTGAAGTATACAAGCAGGAGGAATTGCAAAAAGGGATACCGATCATGAATAAAGACCAATATAAACAGCTCATTAAAGAATATGAGCCATATTCGGTAAACTAGGATGGGATGACACCCATCCTCTTTGTTTTTCTCCAGAAAACCGTAAACCCCAAATGCGATAAAACGGGATAGCGTCCATTGGAAAAGTCTTTGCCGACTACTAAATAACTTTTAATGAACAACCCTTCTTTTTTATGATAAAATGAGAGGTACAGCAAAATCAGGGAGAGAATTAATTTGTATGATTATATAAAAGGCAAGGTCGATTATATTGGACCTGAATACATAGTTGTGGAAAATGGGGGAATCGGATATCAAGTGATGACGCCGAATCCTTTTATTTTTTCCGCCCAATACCAGAAAGAAATCCAAGTTTTTTTATATCATTATGTGCGCGAGGATATGGCTGCATTTTACGGATTTCAGACTCGGCAAGAAAAGGCATTATTCACAAAATTATTGAATGTAACCGGAATCGGACCGAAGGGTGCTCTAGCCATATTAGCATCAGGACAAGTTGATCAGGTGGTGCAGGCGATCGAAAGTGAAGATGAATCGTTTTTGGTGAAATTCCCGGGAGTCGGAAAGAAAACGGCACGGCAAATGATTCTGGATTTAAAAGGCAAACTTGAGAACATTATTCCGGATGCCTTTCCAAGCTTGTTTAACGAAGGCGTCACGGCCGCACTCAGTCCCAATGGTTATACGGAAGCGTTGGATGAAGCCATTCTTGCTTTAAAGGCTCTTGGTTATTCTGAAAAGGAAATCCAAAAGGTTGCTAAGAAGTTGCAGACGGAAGATATGACGACCGAGCAATACATTAAGAAAGCATTGCAAATGATGTTAAGATAAGGAGTGGCGCAATGGAGGAGAGAATATTCAATCAGGAAGCCGATCTGAACGAACTATCCTTTGAACAAAGCCTGCGGCCGCAAAACTTAAAGCAATATATTGGACAGGATAAAGTGAAAGCGAATTTGAGCGTATACATCGAAGCGGCAAGGATGAGGGAAGAAACGCTTGATCATGTACTTTTATATGGACCGCCCGGACTTGGGAAGACGACGCTAGCTGTCATCATCGCTAATGAAATGGGTGTCAATATCCGCACGACTTCCGGTCCCGCCATTGAACGGCCGGGAGATCTGGCGGCCATTTTGAGTGCACTTGAGCCTGGTGATGTGTTATTCATTGATGAGATTCACCGTCTTCCTCGTGTTGTCGAAGAAGTGCTATACCCGGCTATGGAGGACTTCTGTTTGGATATTGTAGTCGGTAAGGGGCCGGAAGCCCGTTCGATCAGAATCGACCTGCCTCCGTTCACCCTCGTAGGGGCCACGACACGTGCAGGGTCACTATCTGCACCGCTCAGGGACCGTTTTGGCGTTTTAAGCCGTCTTGAATATTATACGGAAAACCATTTGGCTGATATCATCATCCGTACAGCAAGAATCATGGATACGGAAATGAATGATCAGGCAGCTGCAGAGCTTGCAAGAAGGTCAAGGGGAACCCCGAGAATTGCTAATCGGCTGTTACGGAGGGTCAGGGATTTTGCCCAGGTACGCGGTGATGGTACGATAACTGCCGAACTTGCCGATTATGCGCTTGAATTAATGCAGGTCGACCGTTTAGGACTCGATCATATTGACCATAAATTACTTAAAGGGATCATTGAAAAATTCCGTGGTGGGCCCGTGGGTCTGGAAACGATTGCCGCAACGATTGGCGAAGAGGCACATACGATCGAAGACGTGTACGAACCATATCTGTTACAAGTCGGTTTTCTTCAGCGGACTCCAAGAGGCCGGATGGCAACACAGCTGGTTTATGAGCATTTCGGAATGGAGATGCCTGAATGATGAATATACCAAAAATGGTAATGATACTGGGTGTGATTATATTCGTGATTGGTTTTGCGATGAAATATATCCATCTCGGCAGGCTGCCGGGAGATATTTTTCTGAAAAAGGGGAATACGACGTTTTATTTTCCTATCGTGACATCAATCATCGTCAGTGTTGTGTTGTCCGCCATTTTTTATTTGATCGGCCGTTTTAAATAATAATTACAGCTTGATAGACAGGTTAGGAAGTGGAACAGATGAAATTGGAAATGTTTGATTTTCATTTACCGGAGGAATTGATTGCACAAGTTCCTTTGGAGGATAGGGAAGCAAGTAGATTGATGGTGTTGGACAAAGAAACCGGAAAACTCCAGCATGATGTATTCAGCCATATCACGGAATATATCAAACCGGGAGATTGCCTGGTGTTGAATGATACGAAGGTGCTGCCGGCCCGGCTATACGGCAGTAAAGAAGAAACGGGTGCAAAGGTTGAAGTATTGCTGCTTAAGCAAGAGCATGATGATGTATGGGAAACGCTCGTGAAGCCAGCCAAACGGATTAAAGTAGGCTCGACAATCATTTTTGGCGATGGTAAACTAAGTGCCGTCTGTACAGGTGTACTTGAGCATGGCGGCCGAATCCTAGAATTTAAATATGAAGGCATATTTTATGAAATACTAGAGAAGCTTGGCGAAATGCCTTTACCTCCATATATCAAGGAACAACTCGACGATCAGGACCGTTATCAAACGGTATATGCGCGTGAACGGGGATCTGCAGCGGCACCTACGGCAGGCCTGCACTTTACCGAGGATTTGCTTGGGAAACTTAAAGGGATGGGTGTCCACATCGCTTTCATCACGCTACATGTTGGGCTTGGTACGTTCCGTCCTGTCAGTGTGGATGATATTGACAGCCACGAAATGCATTCAGAGTTTTATCAAATGACTGAAGGCACAGCCAGATTACTGAATGATGTGAAAGAAAAAGGCGGGAAAATCATCACGGTCGGCACTACGTCAACAAGGACATTAGAAACGATTGCGTCCCGTAATGATGGGGTTTTCAAGGAAGAGAATGGCTGGACGAGCATCTTCATTTATCCTGGTTATGAATTCAAAGGGATCGATGCGATGATAACGAACTTCCATTTACCGAAATCTACTTTAATCATGCTTATTTCTGCACTTGCAGGCAGGGAGCATATCCTTCATGCCTATGAAACGGCCGTTAAAGAAAAATACAGGTTCTTTAGTTTTGGAGATGCAATGTTAATTAAGTAATAAAGAGTGAGAAGCTCTTGAAGGGAGTTATTGCGTTGACTGCAATACGATATGAGTTAATCAAAACATGTAAACAGACAGGGGCACGGTTAGGCCGGGTTCATACGCCGCATGGTTCTTTTGAAACGCCGGCATTCATGCCGGTTGGAACGATGGCTACTGTCAAAACGATGTCCCCAGAAGATTTGAAACAAATGGGGGCAGGCATCATCCTGAGCAATACGTACCACTTATGGCTCCGCCCGGGGCATGAAATCATCAAGGAAGCTGGCGGATTGCATAAGTTCATGAACTGGGATCGGGCGATTCTGACGGATTCAGGCGGCTTTCAAGTCTTCAGTTTGAGTGAATTCCGCAAAATTGAAGAAGAGGGCGTACATTTCAGGAACCATCTGAATGGTGATAAATTATTTTTATCCCCAGAAAAAGCGATGGAAATACAAAACGCGCTAGGCTCCGATATTATGATGGCATTCGATGAATGTCCGCCATTTCCGGCAACCGAAGAGTATATGAAGAAATCGGTTGAACGGACATCACGCTGGGCGGAACGCTGTTTGAATGCCCATGAGCGCCCAAATGACCAAGGACTGTTCGGGATCGTTCAAGGCGGGGAGTTTGAAAACCTTCGTAAACAAAGTGCAAAAGACCTTGTCTCCCTTGATTTTCCGGGTTATGCTATTGGAGGACTATCCGTAGGGGAACCGAAGGATATCATGAACCGCGTTCTTGAGTTTACAAGTCCGCTGCTGCCAACTAACAAACCGCGTTACCTGATGGGGGTAGGTTCGCCGGACTCATTGATCGATGGTGCAATCCGCGGTGTCGATATGTTTGACTGTGTACTGCCGACGCGAATTGCGCGTAATGGCACGTTGATGACGAGCAATGGGCGGCTGGTTGTGAAAAATGCGAAATATGCACGCGATTTTGGTCCAATCGATGAAAATTGCGATTGCCATGTTTGCAAGAATTATAGCCGGGCATATATCCGCCATTTGATTAAATGTGAAGAAACCTTCGGAATTCGTCTTACGACTTACCATAACCTTCATTTTCTGTTAAACTTGATGGAACAGGTCAGACAAGCTATTCGAGAAGATCGTCTTGGAGACTTTAGGGAAGAGTTTTTTGAGCAATATGGTTTCAACGAACCAAATGCGAGAAACTTCTAATTCCATAAATATTTTAATGAACGAAAGGAGTGAATTTACAAATGGCTTTAACACAAATACTTCCGTTGATCTTAATGTTCGTATTGTTCTATTTCTTATTAATCCGTCCGCAGCAAAAACGCCAAAAGGCTACGCAAAGCATGCAAACTAGTTTGAAAAAAGGTGATAAAGTTGCTACTATCGGCGGCATGCACGGAACAATCGATTCGATCGATGAATTGAAAATCGTCATTAAATCACCAGACGGTACAAAATTGACTTTCGACCGTGCTTCAATCCGTGAAATTACGGAAAGCGCACCAAATAAAGAAGCAACATTATAATACAAACGAAAACCGGGCCATGTGCCCGGTTTTTTTGCTGTGTTTTTTTAATTGGTGCGTGATTCAGAGCTCATGTTGACCCCAAGCACGCCACCCATCATGGCTGTAATGACAAAACAGCCGTAGTAGATCCATTGCTTGATGGTGAAGAGTGCATCGTGACCTAAATATTGAAAAAGGAACACGACCAACAGATAAAGCAGCCCAGTACTTCCTCCTAAGAATAGTCCTTGCTTTTTCCCTTTGCCCCCTGATATGAATCCACCAATGAACAGCGATAAAAAGGACACGATCATGATCACGTATGTCAGGGATGATTCCGTCAGTGAAGTAAAACGAAGAAGGATGGAAACGATTAAACTTGCAATCATCGCTATGGCAAAGATGGAGCCTACGCCATAAATTACGGCGACACTCATTTTTTTAGTTTCGATGGGTATTCCTCCTTTTTAAAAGGCTGTTACGTTTTAGCCTGTTTATGTGTTAGTACAAGCATATTCCCGGTATGGAACCTTTAGACCAGGTTTACAGAAGCTTCCCATAAAATTAGAAAAGATTGTGGAGTAATTTTTCAGTTCCCAAGCCATCCTATGGAATGAAGGATGTGTTAAATGAAGTGGAAACCTATCTGGCTGTTATTTTTAGAACAACAGTGATCTATCTAGTCATCTGGTTCCTTTTTCGAATGATGGGTAAGCGGGAAGTAGGGGAACTTAGCGTTCTTGATTTAGTGGTATCCATCATGATAGGGGACATTGCCGTGCTATCCTTTGAAGATTTGGAAAAACCGTTTGTTCGACAGACTATCCCAATGTTTGTCCTCGCGGGCCTCCAAATGACATTGGCATTGATCTCATTGAAAAGTGTCAGGTTTCGCAATTTCATGGACGGTAAGCCGCAGATCATTATCAATCAGGGGAAAATAGATGAAAAGGCGATGCGTAAACAACGATATAATTTTGATGACTTATTGACCCAGCTTCGTGAACAAGGAATTAATGATTTAAATGTTGTTAAATTTGCCATCCTTGAAACTTCAGGGAAGCTCTCGGTGATTAAAAATACACAAGAAGAAAGGTCGGAAAGTGTAGAAACTCCCTACCCACTTATAATCGACGGAGAGATTCAGGAGGCTAATCTCGATAAAATTGGCAAAAATCATTTTTGGCTCCGGTACCAGTTGAAAAAAATGGGAGAAACGAATATTAAAGAGATTTCGATTTGCGGATACATAGATGGCCAATTTTACATCGATAAGAATGAAACGAAGAAATGACCGAAGCCGTTAAATGCTTCGGTTCAATTTATTTCCAAGCAAACTTTGATAAAAAGCCGCCCACTACAGGAATCCTGATCAAATCCGCTTTTTTTATGCTGCCTGTCATGAGGAGGGAAAATGTGAACAGCAGGATCACGACCGTCACGGACAGCAAAAGCCGTCCGCCAAGAGGCAGTGAGGAGAGCGGGACTTTATAAAGGTAATAACCGCCCCAGCCTGAAATTAAGGCAATGCCCAAAGCTGACATATAGCTCCGGAAATGAAGCGTGAAAGGGACGACCTTCAGCACGGTTGAAAAGTGCAGAAAAGTAACGAGCATCGAACCGACGGCTATCCCGATTGCGGCTCCCATGATCCCGAAACTTTCCTTCGACGCCAGCAGCCAAATCACACCGATTTTAAGGATGTTCCCAGCCAGACTGTTGAACATTGCGGCTTTTGCTAAATCCAGTGCTTGAAGCATGGACTGTAGCGGGTACTGAAAATAATAAAGGATAAAAAAAGGTGCCAGGAATTTAATGAAAACAGCAGCATGGGAAGAGCCATACATGACTTGTAAAATAGGTTCGGCAAAAATGAACAGAATGACGACAGCTAAACAGCCTGTGATAAAGGTGATTTTCAGGGACTGTTGAAGCCTGTGCTCAACGAGTAGAAAGTTTCCGGTCGTACGGGCTTCGCTCACTGCGGGGACAAGTGCCGTCGCCAATGATGACGTAACGAAAGAAGGAAGCATGAGTAAAGGCAGTGCGTACCCTGTCAATTCCCCGTATTGGCTGGTGGCTGCTGCCGCGGTGACACCGGCGGTTGCCAAACTCTGGGCAACCACTATCGGTTCAAAAAACCACGAAACCGATCCAATCATCCTGCTTCCGGTGGTAGGAAGGGCAATCCCCATCAATTCGGTGAACGTTCCTTTTCCTGATTTGACATTCTTGATAAATCCTTTCCGGAACTTAAAATGTTTCTTTAATTTAAAGCTAGTCAATAAGTAGATGAGTGAAACAAGTTCTCCGATAATTGAAGCGAACATCGCCCCGGCTGCAGCGTATTCGATTCCATATGGCAAAAAGGCCTTCGTCAGGACGGCTATGAATGTGATTCGTGCCACCTGTTCGATGACTTGTGAGAAAGCGAAGGGCTTCATATTTTGCTTCCCTTGGAAATAACCGCGCAGTACGGATGAAATGGCGATGATCGGTACGATAGGAGCGATTGCCATGAGCGGCCATACCGTCCGATCGTCAGTGAATAGGTATTCTGAGAGAACCGGCGCGAAAAGCAGCATTGCAGGAGTGAAAATCATCGATAGAGTAAAGGTGCAGGCCAAAGAGACGACAAGGATTTTCTTGATTTTCCGTTCATCACCTTTGGCATTGGCCTCAGCAACGAATTTGGAAATGGCGATAGGCAGGCCTAACTGGGTAATGTTCACGACGAGAAATAGGGTCGGTAAAGCCATCATATATAAACCAACGCCTTCTTCGCCGATGAAGCGGGCGATGACAATGCGGTTAATGAACCCAAGAACCCTTGTAATCAGGCTTGCGATTAATAAAATCAGCGTCCCTTTTAAAAACTTGGACATTGAACTCCCTCCCTGCCTTCTCAAAAAAGCGGTTATGCTATACAATTATCTATATGCTTGTACTTGGACAAAGCATGACAAAAGTGTTTGCGTTCTTACAAATGATCGGATTTCCTTCTAAGAAAATGCGCATTCATATGAGAATCATTTTTACTGGAGGCAAAGTGATGACGAAAAAGAATCATCCCTATCAAAGGTATTATGTAAAGGTACGTCCATTTTTGAAAAGCAAGCGTGAGGAATTCCAAATGGTTGGATTGAATGCCGTAACAGAGGAAGATATATGGGGAACCTTAACCAAAAATAAATGGAAGCGTCCGCAGGAAAACATTCACATTCACGAACTCGTAGCCGACATTGTGACTTTTTCAAGCAACCAGTTCATGACCTTCCAAATGGTTGAAGCCTATAAATCACCAAACCTTTTTGAGCCGATTTCTGAAGATGAGCTGAAGGATCTTTTGAAGGAATAAAGCAAAGATATACTTAAATTGACAGCGGTTTGTATATGACTCATAATAGATATGGTTATGCCTTTTTTGGGAAAATTATGGGAAGCTATGTCTTTTTTCTCAAGAAGCAAAAGGGATGCATTTATTATAAATAAAAAAATGTCAGTTTTATTAAAACTTCAGGAACAGGCGTATTATAGAAAGGGGCCTACTACATAATGGTAAAAAGAAGCAGGATCGTTGCGTTTTTTCTAATCGCACTTTTGATTTTCGCAGCGATGGGATCGACTTCAAAAGGAATCCTAAAGGATATCAAGCTGGGTCTTGACCTTCAGGGTGGTTTTGAAGTGTTATATCAAGTAAAACCGCTGGCTGGGGGAAAGATTACCCCGGATGTTCTGAAAGCTACAGTGAGCTCCCTTGAGAGGCGTATCAATGTATTAGGTGTCAATGAACCTAGCATTCAAATTGAAGGGAAGGACAGGATCCGTGTTCAATTGGCCGGTGTTAAAGACCAAAATAAAGCTCGGGAAATTCTTTCGACCCAAGCCAAATTATCCTTCCGTGATTACAACGATAAGGAAATGATGACTGGTGCTGACCTGAAAGAAGGCGGCGCGAAACAAACGTTCCAAGATAATAAACCGGTTGTTGAAGTCACATTGAAAGATGTAAATAAGTTTAAAGAAATCACTCAAAAAATTTCCACGATGGAACGTCCGACAAATGTACTTGCAATCTGGTTGGATTTCGAGAAAGGAAAAGATTCCTTTAAAGATGCGGCTTCACAGGACAATATGATATCCGCTCCAGCTGTCAGTGAAGTTTTTAATACGAAGAAGGTATATATCACCGGTCAATTTACGGTGGAAGAAGCGAAAGAGCTTGCAGCCCTTCTGGATGCAGGTGCCCTGCCTGTTGATCTAAAGGAAAAGTACTCCACTTCTGTAGGTGCCCAATTTGGTGCAGGTGCACTGCATGATACTGTTTTTGCAGGGATCATCGGAATTGCACTTGTTTTCATCTTCATGCTTGTGTATTACCGCTTCCCTGGATTTATTGCAGTCGTCACTTTAAGCATATACCTTTTCTTGACGCTATTGGTGTTCGATTGGATGAATGCGGTCCTTACGCTGCCTGGTATTGCGGCATTGGTACTCGGGGTCGGGATGGCTGTCGATGCCAACATCATAACCTACGAGCGGATCAGAGATGAATTGAAACTTGGCCGTTCTGTAAAAGCAGCTTATAAAGAAGGTACGAAAAACTCACTTGCTACGATTACGGATGCGAATTTAACGACCTTGCTGGCTGCGGCTGTTCTATTCTATTATGGAACAAGCTCCGTTAAAGGGTTTGCGACCACATTGATCATTTCGATTTTAATGAGTTTCATTACAGCCGTTTATGGTACGCGTCTTTTCATGAGCCTTTGGGTGAATAGCGGGTTCCTTGACAAACGCACAACATGGTTTGGCGTGAAGAAGAAATACATTCACGATTTATCGGAGAAAATTAATTTAATGTCATTGCCAACACGCTTTGATAAAATCGATTTTGTCAAACATCGGAAAGTTTTTTATGGCATTTCAGTCGGTGTAACGATTATCGGGATCATTTTCCTGCTCGTTTTCAGATTGAATCTAGGTATTGATTTCACGAGCGGTACCCGAATTGAGATTGCGTCCAAAGATGTCTTGACGAAACAGCAAGTCGAAACCGAAATGGTCAAGGTCGGCATTGACGAGAATGATGTCAAGGATGTCAGGCTCACTGGAAAAGAAAATAAAAATGCTGTCGTTCGGACAGTCGGTGTCCTTGATAAGCAGGAAATCGCAAAATTGAAGGACCATTTCAAGAAGGATTATGGAGCAGAACCGAATGTCAGCACCGTATCGCCGACAGTCGGAAAAGAACTCGCGAAAAATGCCATGAAAGCGTTAGCGATTGCATCACTCGGAATCGTTTTGTATGTATCGATACGATTTGAATGGCGAATGGCTGTACCTGCTGTCGTAGCGCTTATACATGACGCGTTCTTCATCATAACGATATTTAGTGTATTTCGGCTCGAAGTGGATATCACCTTCATTGCTGCGGTACTGACGATCGTCGGTTATTCGATCAATGATACGATCGTAACCTTTGACCGGATTCGTGAAAACTTACGCTTCAGTCGTAAAGTCAAAACCGTTGAAGAGCTTGAGAATATTGTAAATATCAGTATCAGGCAAACATTGACGAGATCCATTAACACCGTACTAACTGTTCTCATTACGGTTATCGCGTTGATGATCTTCGGCAGTGAAGCTATCCGAAACTTCTCAATTGCCCTGTTTATCGGTTTAATATGTGGCGTGTATTCGTCTCTATTAATCGCGTCCCAATTCTGGCTTGATTTAAAAATCAGGGAATTGAAGAAAAAAGGACCACTGAACACCGCAAAAGAAAAGAAACAAAGTCTTGAAGGACAAGTTTAATATGTGAGAGGAGGCTGGCATGATGCCAGCCTTCTTTTTGTGAGTCTAGCTTTTTGAATAGGGAATTACAGCCATTTTTGAGTTTAAAATAAATTGAAACCGTTATTGTCGTTTTGTATAATAAGTAAGTTAAGGGGTGAATTCATGTTAAAACCAAAAACCCGGTGGAACTTGCGAACTGCCGATGAAAACAAAGTTGCTGTACTAGCTGAAGAGCTTCATATCACACCTTTGGTTGCAGCCCTGCTTGTGAATCGAGGCCTGGACACGATTGAAAGTGCCCGATCATTTTTATTTGTAAAAAATCAAACTTTTCATGATCCATTTTTATTGAAAGATATGGATAAAGCAGTCTATAGAATAAGAGAAGCCATTCAAAATGGAGAAAAAATACGGATTTTCGGTGATTATGACGCAGATGGCGTGACATCGACCACAGTGATGATGACGGCGCTAACGAGATTGGGGGCCGATGTGGATTTTTATATCCCGAATCGGTTTACAGAGGGCTATGGTCCGAATCCGATGGCGTTCCGCCTTGCAGCTGAGCAAGGGGTGAAGGTATTAATAACCGTCGATACCGGAATTTCTGCAGTCGATGAAGCGAAACTTGCCTGCGAGCTTGGCATGGATTATATTTTGACCGATCACCATGAACCGGGACCGGAATTGCCTGAGGCATTGGCAATTATCCATCCTAAACTTGAGGACAGTTCCTACCCATTTGAAGATCTTGCCGGAGTAGGTGTCGCTTTTAAGCTGGCACACGCTTTGCTAGGGGAATTGCCAGAGGATTTACTTGAAATAGCGGCCATCGGCACCATTGCGGATTTAGTGCCTTTAAAAGGGGAGAATCGCCTCATCGCTGCGAAAGGGATCGAGCAGTTACGATTGACTGGCCGTCCGGGGCTTGTTGCTCTAATGAAAGTGGCGAATGTTCAGCAGGAAGCATTGAATGAAGAATCAATCGGTTTTGCGATGGCACCGCGGATCAATGCTGTCGGACGACTTGGAGATGCTGACCCGGCTGTGGATTTATTGATGTCTGAAAACTTGGCAGAAGCGATGGAACTTGCCAATGAAATCAATGATATTAATAAAGAGCGTCAGGCGATGGTTGCGGCAATGGCGGAAGAAGCGATTCAAGAGGTTGAGGAAAACTTCCCGCCTGAGTCCAATGGTGTGCTTATCATCGGGAGAGAAGGCTGGAACGCAGGGGTAGTGGGTATTGTAGCCTCCAAACTGGTTGAACGCTTTTACCGCCCCACGATTGTATTAAGTTATGACCGGGAAAAGGGGCACGCGAAAGGTTCAGCCCGGAGCATCGCCGGTTTCGATCTTTTTGAAAGTCTTTCCACCTGCCGTGAATTACTGCCTCATTTTGGTGGACATCCGATGGCTGCTGGAATGACATTGAAAATAGAAGATGTTCAGGAGCTTAGGGACCGCATGAACCTGATTGCGAAGGAACAGCTCAGCGAAGAGGACTTCACACCAATTACCAACTTGGATGGAGCAACCACTCTAGCGGAAGTTTCCGTTCAAACGATTCAGGAAATGAGCTTGCTGGCGCCATTTGGGGTTACGAATCCAAAGCCGAAGATTTTGATAGATTCCGTACAGCTTTCAAGTGTCCGAAAAATCGGTGCCAACCAAAATCACTTGAAAGTGCAGCTTGAAGATGGGGAAAATCATAAACTTGATGGAGTGGGCTTCGGTCTAGGTCATTTTGTGGATGAAATAGCTCCGCACGCTGAAGTCTCGGTGATTGGAGAGCTTTCCATCAATGAGTGGAATAATATGAAAAAGCCCCAGATCTTTGTCCAGGATGTCTCTGTAAACCATTGGCAGTTATTCGATTACCGCGGTAAGGGTCAGGCAGAGAAGTGGCTTGCCGACATTCCGGCACAAAACCGGAAGATCGTCATTTTCTCGGAAGATATTTATAGTAGATATCCATTTTTACAAAACCATTCCGATCTCGTTCATATCAAGAATGGACAGGATGCAGATCAGCTCGACTGCTTCGAAGGCCATGTGGTATTTATGGACATGCCGCCGTTAAGGGAATATTTGAAACGGGTGATTGCCAATAAGAATCCATCGCGTATCTACGCTCACTTTTCCCATGAACAGGACCATTTCTTAAGTACGATGCCAACTAGGGACCATTTTAAATGGTTTTATGCCTTCCTCGCCAAAAAGGGCCCGCTCGATGTGAAAAGATATGGTGATGACCTTGCCAAGTACCGCGGGTGGTCAAGAGATACCGTGGATTTCATTTCTAAGGTGTTTTTTGAGCTTGATTTTGTTACAATAGAGAATGGGTTAATCATGCTCACAACCAATGCGAAAAAACGCGATCTCAGTGAATCTGAATCGTATATAAGAAAGAAAGAGCAATTTGAGCTTGAACAAGAGCTTGTTTATTCTTCCTATCAGCAATTATTCGATTGGTTCAATCATTATTTAGTTCATGAGGCAACAGACCTTGAGGAGGAAACAAAGCAATGGATTTAAAGCAATATGTAACAATTGTACAAGACTGGCCGAAACCGGGTATTGTCTTCAAAGATATTACAACATTAATGGATAACGGCGCAGCTTATAAATACGCAACAGACCAAATCGTCGAGTACGCTCGCGATAAAAATATCGATTTAGTGGTCGGACCGGAAGCACGCGGATTCATTATCGGATGTCCAGTCGCATACTCATTGGAAGTGGGCTTTGCACCAGTGAGAAAAGAAGGGAAACTTCCGCGTGAAACGATAAAAGTCGAATATGGTTTAGAATACGGCAAGGATGTTTTGACTATCCATAAAGATGCCATTAAACCGGGACAGCGTATCCTGATTACGGACGATTTACTTGCAACTGGCGGTACAATCGAAGCGACGATCAAATTGGTTGAACAGCTTGGCGGAATTGTTGCCGGGATTGCATTCCTTATTGAATTGACGGACTTGGATGGCAAAGATAAATTAGACGGCTATGATGTCTTGACATTAATGAGCTTTTAATAAAGAAGAGCACTCTGACCAGGGTGCTCTTTCTGTTTTACCCGATTTAAATGGATTTTGTCGAATTTCCAGTGAAAAAATGCAGTATTCTTTATAAAATACACGTTTTACTCTTTACATCCTTGCCTTTTTTTTCGATAATAGTAATAATAAAGAGTTTTTCTGCTAATAAGTTTATTTGCACTTGCATCCGTGTTAAGCGGATTTATTTTTTTTCGCAAAAATTGTCACGTTTTGCAGAATAAAGGGAAGTGCTACCAATCATACTCAATCCGGATTATATCCGGTGGCAGTTAAAGTGGGGTTAAGGTGATTAAATGGCTAATGATCAAATATTGACTGCCGAGCAGGTTGTAGAACGGGCCAGCTTATATCTTCAGCCGGAAGAAGCTGAATTTATTCATAGAGCGTTTAAGTATGCAGAGTATTCTCACCGGGAACAATTCCGTAAATCGGGGGAGCCGTATATTATTCATCCGATTCAAGTGGCGGGCATTCTTGCTGATCTAGAAATGGACCCTGCAACTATTGCGGCAGGTTTTTTACATGATGTTGTTGAAGACACGGAGATCACTCTGAAGGATATTGAAGAGAATTTCAGTCCTGAAGTCGCCATGCTCGTAGATGGCGTGACCAAATTAGGGAAAATCAAGTATAAATCACAACAAGAGCAACAGGCGGAAAACCATCGGAAAATGTTCGTGGCGATGGCCCAGGATATTAGGGTCATCTTGATCAAGCTTGCCGACAGACTGCACAATATGCGGACATTGAAGCATCTGCCGCAGGAAAAGCAGAGAAGGATATCGAACGAGACGCTGGAAATCTTCGCACCCCTTGCCCATCGTCTTGGTATCAGTACGATTAAATGGGAACTTGAAGATACTGCACTAAGGTATTTGAATCCTCAGCAGTATTACCGAATCGTCAACCTGATGAAGAAAAAGCGTGCAGAACGTGAACAGTATCTGGAAGAAGTCATTGATGAAGTGCGTAAAAACGTTGAGGAAGTCAACATTAAGGCTGACCTTTCCGGCAGACCGAAACATATATACAGCATTTATCGCAAAATGGCTTTGCAAAATAAGCAGTTCAGTGAAATTTATGATTTGCTTGCAGTCCGGATCGTCGTCAATAGCATAAAAGATTGCTATGCCGTTTTAGGGATCATCCATACATGCTGGAAGCCGATGCCTGGCCGATTTAAAGACTATATCGCCATGCCTAAGCCAAATATGTATCAATCGCTCCATACGACGGTGATCGGCCCGAAAGGCGATCCGCTGGAAGTGCAGATCCGCACTTCCGATATGCATCGCATTGCGGAGTTCGGGGTTGCCGCGCATTGGGCTTATAAAGAAGGAAAAGATGTAGGTGAACAGCCTTCATTAGAAGAAAAATTGACTTGGTTCCGGGAAATTCTTGAATTCCAGGATGATGCGACAAATGCCGAGGAATTCATGGAATCACTTAAAATTGATCTTTTTTCTGATATGGTATTCATTTTCACGCCAAAAGGCGATGTCATCGAACTGCCATCAGGATCCAACCCGATTGATTTCGCTTACAGGATTCACTCGGAAATCGGAAATAAAACGATCGGTTCCAAAGTGAACGGGAAAATGGTACCGCTGGATTATAAATTGAAAACTGGCGACATCATTGAAATCCTGACATCTAAGCATTCATATGGTCCAAGTCAGGACTGGCTTAAACTCACTCAAACATCTCAAGCGAAAAATAAGATCCGCCAATTTTTCAAAAAGCAGCGCCGCGAAGAAAATATCGAAAAGGGCAAAGAGCTTGTTGAAAAGGAAATCAAGGAAATGGAGTTCGATCTGAAAGAAATCCTTTCTGCCGAGAACATCAAGCGTGTTGCAGATAAATTCAATTTCCTGAATGAAGAAGATATGTATGCAGCAGTCGGGTATAACGGAATAACAGCACTTCAGGTGGCTAACCGCCTTACCGAAAAGTGGCGTAAGCAGAAAATGGTCGAGCAAGAAGCGGATATTTCAGAAGCGGTAGCCGATCTGAAAACCTTCTCCAATTCATCTAAAAAACGTGACTCAGGTGTAAGGGTACCGGGGATTGATAACCTGCTTATCCGTTTATCACGCTGTTGCAACCCAGTTCCAGGGGATGAAATCGTTGGTTATATAACCAAAGGCCGTGGAGTTTCAGTCCATAGGCAAGACTGCCCGAACCTGGAAAGCGGTGATTCCGATCATCGCCTCGTACCGGTTGAATGGGAAAGTACGATTAACGAGCGCAAGGAATACATCGTTGAAATTGAAATCAGCGGGTATGACCGTCGCGGCTTATTAAACGAAGTGCTGCAAGCCGTCAATGAAACCAAGACCAACATTTCAGCGGTCTCGGGTAAATCCGACAGGAATAAGGTGGCGACAATTCACATGTCGATTTATATTCATAACATTGCCCATTTACAAAAGGTCGTTGACCGTATCAAACAAATTTCAGATGTTTATTCCGTTAGACGGATAATGAACTAAGGGGTTATTATTACCATGCGTGTTGTTTTACAACGTTCCAAAGCCGCCAAAGTCGTTGTCGCAGACCAAATAATCGGTCAAATCGACAGCGGGCTCGTTCTGTTGGTTGGTGTCACCCATGGGGATACCATCGATGACGCCGCATATTTGGCCGATAAGATTGTCAATCTCAGAATATTTGAAGATGAAAATGAAAAGATGAACCACTCACTATTGGATGTGGGAGGTTCGATTTTATCAGTTTCACAATTCACCCTATATGGCGATTGCCGTAAAGGCCGTCGACCGAACTTCATGGACGCCGCCCGTCCTGAAGAGGCGAATCAAATATATGAAGCATTTAACGAGGAACTCCGGAATAAAGGCGTCCATACGGAAACAGGTCAATTCGGTGCCATGATGGACGTTCAGCTTACTAATGATGGTCCCGTTACATTAATACTGGAAAGCAAAAAATAACCTGCTGCGGCAGGTTTTTTGTTTTTAGTCAATCAGTACGGGCGGAAATGAAAAGCCAGCTTCGATGGGAAGCTGGCTTGTCTTTATTTGAAATATCGCGCCAATCCATTATAAATGGCGGATGTGATTTTTTCTTGATACTCATTCGATGATAACGTCAATTCTTCCACTGGATTACTTAAATAACCTAGTTCAATAAGTGTAGCTACCCGTTTGTTTTCCCTGATAACATGAAAATCCCCGTATCGTGATCCGCGGTTTGGCACCTGCATGGTGGAACCGAGTGAATTGGCCAGTGTAGTGGCCAATGAACGTTGGTAGCCATGATAGTAGTATGTTGTTATCCCGCTGGTGATCTGATCCTTGGTGCTATCATAATGGAGGCTGATGAAAGCATCCGCGTTATGGATATGTGAAGTGCCGACCCGGGAAGGGAGCGGAACATAGGTATTGCCGCTTCTGGTCAATATCACTTTGGCCCCTGCAGCCTGAAGTTTGTCACGCAGCAACTCGGCCGTCCGGATCGTCAGGTTTTTCTCAAGAGTGCCACCGACCCCTACTGTACCGCTATCCCTGCCGCCATGGCCGGGATCGATAACGATTGTTTTATCCTTTAAATATTTTTCAACCCCAGGGCGTTGGATCTGCTCGGAATTCCCTTCGACCGTCACGATCCACCCCGCAACATAAGCGGTTTTCCCGTTATTTAGTTTAATCGAATACCAATCGCCTTCCATACCTGTTGCGGAGAATGTTTCACCTTCATTGACCTGCTTTACGATTTCCGAGTTGCCATCAGGCTCACTTCTAAAAATCGTTCCATCATGAATGATGGTAATCTTGTTTCCCTTTGCCTCAATCCTCTCTTCCTTTGGCGTTTGTTCAACATTCTCTTTTTCCAAGTACCAACTCACGACCCAGCCCTTTTTTGAACCGGAAAGCTGGATCTGCGTCATTTTTCCCTTTGTTTGTAAGACGGCGTAAGTCTCATCCTTGTTCACCGAACCGATGACCTTGCTGTTTAGAGATGCATCTTTCCGCACATTTAAACCCGTAGCGGTCACCCTTGCAGTGGCTCCTGCCGTATTGATTTTCGAATCACCTTTATCTTGGCTTATTTGTATGTAAGGTTCAGCTACCCAGCCGCGGACTCCTTGGAAATCAATTTCCGCCCACTCATTTTCAATGCGATAAACGGTCACTGCCGTATTTTTATTCAGCTTTCCTAGCGTTGCGCTGCTTCTCGATGGTTCCGAACGGACATTGAGCCGGTCCACCAAAGTGACACCTGTTTTTACGGATTGGTTCGTTGCTTCTTTTTCCTTGGATGAGCCTTTCTTCGCTGCATTCCCGGAAGCGGCGGGAAGCTTAAGATAATCAGAAGAGACCCAGCCTTCAAGATCCGATGTTTTGACTTTTATCCAATTTTCATTCTTTTCAATGATGTCGACAGCTGTTCCTTTATTCAAGGAGCCAACCGTTTGAAATGTTGTGCCGGGACCTGTACGGACGCGGACGGAGCTGCCTGAGATCATTCCTTGTCCGGATTCCTTTTTGACCAGGTTGGTGTCCGAATCCGACGTTCTTTCCACTAGCCAATTGGCGACCCAGCCAGTTTTACCGATGCCCATCCGGATTTCGATCCAGTCGCCATCTTCCTTCAGGATCGGATAGGATTCCCCTTTTGCCAGTTTTTTTACGATAGGGAAACTGAGACCCGCGCCTTCACGGACATTGACCACTTTGGACGTCACGATAATTTCCCCTTCATCTTTTCCAAAAGCGTGATCGATGGGGAAAATTGCTGCCATAATCAGCATTAGGATCAGGCCGAATAAACCCGATTTCTTCTTCATAAGTTGTCTCTCCCTTTTAACGTCTATATGTATGTATTCTCGTTCAACAAAAATTTTCCTCTTTCCTTGTGCAAAAAACATTTTTTTTAGGAAAGAATAAAGCTTATATAACACTAGGAGGGAACCACATGAAATTCAGCGAAAAAAATCAAACGAGCTTAAGCGGGGGCAATCAAGTATTAGGTGTCGATTTTCACGATTTCATCCAGAAGGAACAAAGCTCAAACCTTGTTGAATTGGCATCCGAATACGGAGTCAATGTCAGGACGATCAAAAATTTGAAAAAACATTTTAACCAATAAAACGCGACAAAATACTGAAGCCTGCCTTGACATTTGAAGTTAACGTCCGTATGATTATAAAATATCAGACTTATTACTGCAATAACCAATGATGGAGAAGAGTAATTAAGAAACACATGGAAAGAGAGGAAATGCCGAGGCTGAAAGCATTCCACATGATGACTTAATGAAAGAACCCTCCGTAGGCTTCACTCCGAACGGATTTTTTCTTAATAGGAGATGGACGTAAAACAGGCGTTAACTGTTTTGAGCGGGGGCACTTATTTTTTGTGCTTCAACTAGGGTGGCACCACGGGATATCCAAACTCTCGTCCCTTGTAACGGATAAGTTACAAGGGACGGGAGTTTTTTGTTTGGAAAAAATCAGTATAGCGCCGTATCAGAAAGGGCGCCTTGCTTTTAAGGGGGAAACAATATGTCTATTCAGATTCCTAGAGGTACCCAGGATTTATTGCCTGGACAAACGGAAATTTGGCAGTATATCGAAAAGACAGCGCGTGATATTTGTCACCGTTACCAATATAAAGAAATCCGCACACCGATTTTTGAGCACACGGAATTATTTTTACGGGGTGTAGGGGATACGACCGATATCGTACAAAAAGAGATGTATTCATTTCAAGATCGCGGTGAAAGGAATTTAACCCTTCGTCCGGAAGGCACCGCATCAGTTGTACGGTCTTATATCGAGAACAAAATGTTCGGGTGGGCCAATCAGCCGGTGAAGCTTTATTATATCGGGCCGATGTTCCGTTACGAACGTCCACAAGCAGGCCGCTTCCGTCAGTTCGTTCAATTCGGCATCGAGGCCTTAGGAAGTAAGGATCCCGGAATCGATGCAGAGGTTCTGTCACTTGCGATGAACCTGTACAAAGAACTTGGATTGAAAAAGCTGAAACTTGTGATCAACAGCCTTGGTGATAAGGAAAGCCGGACAGCGCATCGGAATGCATTAATCAAACATTTCGAACCTCGTATTGGCGAGTTTTGCCGTGATTGTCAAAATCGTCTGGAAAAAAACCCATTGCGTATCCTGGATTGCAAAAAAGATCACGATCACGAATTGATGAACACGGCGCCATCCATCATTGAATATTTAAATGATGAATCCCGTATTTATTTCGAAAAGGTTAAACAGCATCTTACGGACTTGGAAATCGAATTCGTCGAGGATCCGACGCTAGTGCGGGGCTTGGATTACTATAATCATACTGCTTTTGAAATCATGAGTGATGCAGAGGGCTTTGGCGCCATTACAACACTTTGCGGAGGCGGCCGATATAACGGGCTTGCTGAAGAACTTGGCGGACCGGAAACACCCGGAATCGGCTTTGCGCTTAGCATTGAACGCCTGATTGCAGCACTGCAAGCAGAAAACATCGAGCTTCCGATCAAAAAGGGTATTGACTGCTATCTTGTTTCATTAGGTGAAGCGGCCAAGGATTATACCGTCAAACTTGCCCATCAATTGCGGAATGCCGGTTTTACTGTCGAAAAAGACTATCAAGACCGTAAAGTGAAAGCTCAATTCAAATCAGCCGACCGTCTCGAAGCGAGATATGTGGCGACACTCGGTGAAGAGGAATTGGCAAATAATAAAATCAACGTGAAGTTCATGGAAACCGGTGAACAAGTCCAAATGGATCTTGCCACATTCGTTGAACAATTCAAAAAGCTACAGGCTTAAGGGGGAAATACCATGTTTGGCAGAACATACTTCAATGGTGAAGTGACAGAAGCAGCTATTGGTGAAAAAGTAACATTAAAAGGATGGGTACAAAAACGTCGGGATTTGGGCGGGGTCATTTTTATCGACCTGCGTGACAGAAGCGGAGTCGTCCAAGTCGTTTTCAATCCGGACATTTCGGCAGAAGCCTTGGCCACAGCTGAAAAGATCCGTAATGAATATGTCCTTGATATCCAAGGGACAGTCATCAAACGTGAGGAAGCCAACTTCAACCCGAATGTAACAACAGGTACGGTCGAAGTTCAAGCCGAAAACGTTACAATTTTAAATGAAGCGAAAACCCCTCCGTTCATCATTGATGAAAGAACGGATGTTTCTGAAGATATCCGCTTGAAATACCGTTATTTGGACTTGCGCCGTCCAGCGATGTTCGAAACGCTGAAAATGCGTAACCAAACAACAAAAGCAATCCGTGATTACTTGGACGGTGAAGGCTTCCTGGATATTGAAACACCTATCTTAACGAAAAGCACACCTGAAGGAGCGCGTGATTACTTAGTGCCTAGCCGTGTACACGAAGGTGAGTTCTATGCACTTCCGCAGTCACCGCAAATCTTCAAGCAGCTATTGATGGTATCCGGTTTCGAACGTTATTATCAAATTGCCCGCTGTTTCCGTGATGAAGATTTACGTGCCGACAGACAGCCTGAATTCACGCAAATCGATATTGAAACAAGCTTCATGAGCCAAGAAGATATCATTAACACCGCAGAAAACATGATGGCTAAAGTGATGAAAGACGTAAAAGGGCTTGACGTAACACTGCCA
Organism: Peribacillus sp. CSMR9; assembly: GCF_033141925.1. Classification (NCBI taxonomy): domain Bacteria; kingdom Bacillati; phylum Bacillota; class Bacilli; order Caryophanales; family Bacillaceae; genus Peribacillus; species Peribacillus sp. CSMR9. The sequence continues at coordinate 15,575 of NZ_JAOPHO010000002.1, read as the reverse complement.
TTCCCTAGAATGACATACTTTGAAGCGATGGGCCGTTACGGTTCCGACAAACCGGATACACGTTTCGGTATGGAACTTAAAGATGTCTCTGAAATCGTCAAAGACAGTGATTTCAAAGTATTCACCGGGGCTATTGCAAACGGCGGACAAGTTAAAGCGATCGTAGTTAAGGACGGAAATGCAGATTATTCCCGTAAAGATATTGATGGATTGGCTGAATTTGCAGCTATTTACGGTGCAAAAGGCCTTGCATGGCTGAAAGTTGAAGCAGACGGAGTAAAAGGACCGATCGCTAAATTCTTCGCGGAAGATCAACAGCAATTAGTATCCGTATTGGAAGCTGAAGTAGGCGATCTAATCTTATTCGTTGCAGATAAGAAAGGCGTAGTCGCTGATGCACTTGGAGCACTTCGCAACAAGCTTGGTAAAGAAAGAGGCTTGATTGATCAAAGCAAATTCAACTTCCTATGGGTGACGGACTGGCCATTATTTGAATATGACGAAGAAGAAGGACGCTACTATGCAGCACACCATCCATTCACAATGCCATTCCGTGAAGACATGGACAAACTAGAATCAGACCCAGCAAGCGTCCGTGCACAAGCATATGACCTTGTCTTGAACGGCTACGAACTTGGCGGCGGATCACTGCGTATTTACGAACGCGACGTTCAGGAAAAAATGTTCAAAGTCCTTGGATTCTCGGAAGAAGAAGCAAACGCACAATTCGGCTTCCTAATGGATGCATTCGAATACGGAACGCCACCACACGGCGGAATCGCCCTTGGATTGGACCGTATGGTCATGCTGCTTGCTGGCCGCACGAACCTTCGCGACACCATCGCGTTCCCGAAAACAGCAAGCGCAAGCGACCTGCTGGTTGACGCACCAAGTGCTGTAAGTGACAAGCAATTGGCCGAACTTAGCCTAAGGCTTGCTGCACTCAAAAAATAATCAATCTGGCAAAAATATGAAAAAATACCTAGATGGTTTCTCTTGAAACATAGTTAAGCATTATGATATGATGTTTTCAACAAGTAAGGGTCCTGATGTGTTCGTTCTTTAACCTATAAGTTTTGACCGAACACTTATAGTTACCGGGAGCACTAGTTTCCTGGCCGCGTAAATGCCTCCCTCGAAGAGGACTTACAAACGCGAGGAACCGAGCACCCACCTGCGGAGAGCGGGTTCAAAACAAAGGCGTAAACGGCACAATTGGGACTCTTACAACTTACAAAGCAACTCATGTTAAATAAACATGGGTTTTTTTGTGCGTTAAAATAGTGAAGAATGGTAACTTACAAGTAAATGTGGTGAATTCACGGGTAAATGGTGCAAACTCACGAGTAAAAGGGGTGAATTCACGAGTAAAAGGTGTGAATACGAGTAAAGGGCATGAACTTACGAGTAAAAGGCTTGAATTCACGAGTAAATGGTGCAAACTCACGAGTAAAAGGGGTGAATTCACGAGTAATGGCATGAATTCACGAGTAAAAGGGGTGAATACGAGTAATGGAGTGAAATTATGAGTAAAAGGCATGAATTTACGAGTAAATGGTGTAAACTTACGAGTAATGGCGCAAACTCACGAGTAATGGAGTGAAATTACGAGTAAAGAGCATGATTTTACAGTAAAAAGGGTGAATTCTCGACCGAATAAAAAAAATACATGAGTTTAGGAACAAATCTCACGGATTAAACAGAGTAAACTCAGAGTAAAATGCTGATTTTTAGTTTCCCAGCAGGAAAAAAGGGTTTTAATAAAGAAGCTAAAAAAGAAGGAGTTGACGAATGAATGCTAAAACCGTGTGAAAAGCCTATGAAAATGCTCAAACTGGAGGCATTAAGCAGGAGGCTAACATCAAACCATCCAAAACAGGAACAGATAAGGAACGATTTCCGGAAAATTCGAACAGGGTTTAACGGGGAGCGGAGTATTGGAAATGAGTTGAAGGATCTTCCAAAAGAATATCGAGTATTACATGATTTGAGGTTAAGTCACGATGGGAGCCGTTATTTTCAAATGGATTTCCTTATTATCACCCGGAATTACTGTATCATCATCGAAGTGAAAAACTTTGCGGGAATGCTCTATTTTGATCGCTCTTATCCTCAATTGATTCGGACAAAAGATGGGCAGGAACAAGCTTATCTGGATCCATTAATTCAAGTGGATGTGCAAAAATCCTGCTTAATGGATTGGCTCACTCTTCATAACTTTCCCTCGCTACCGATTGAAACGCTCATTGCCAATGCAAACTCGAATACCATCATAAGGACTACCCCAGGTTTTACCCCCATTTTCAAAAAAATCACGGGAAAAGAAACTCTGATTTCCAAGATTCATACCATTGAAGAAAAGTATCCTTCTGCGCAGTTGACCCAAAGGCAGAGCAATAAACTATCGAACACATTGCTGCAAAAAAATACCCCATATGATCCGGATATACTCGAATGGTATCAAATTGATGTGAAAGATCTGCTAAATAGCGTTCAATGCCCTGATTGTTCAGCTCTTCATATGCAATATCACTGGGGCAAATGGTCATGTGGTCAATGTTCTTACGCCTCCAAGGATGCCCACATTCAAACTCTTCGTGATTATGCCCTCCTCATAGAGCCCAAAATTACGAATCAACAAGCACGGCTTTTATTACAAATAGATTCAATCGATATCATGCAACGAATGCTATCTGCTCTTGAATTGCCCTATTTGGGACAATATAAAAATAGAGTATATAGACTTGATGGATTAATTCACGAGTAAAGCGCCTAAACTCACGAGTAAAGCACCCAAACTCACGAGTAAACGCCCTAAACTCACGAGTAAAGTGCCCAAACTCACGAGTAAACGCCCCAAACTCACGAGTAAACGCCCAAAACTCACGAGTAAAGTGCCCAAACTCACGAGTAAACGCCCCAAACTCACGAGTAAAGCGCCCCAAACTCACGAGTAAAGCGCCCAAACCCAAGAGTAATCGCCCCAAACTCATGACCAAACCCAATTTCTCTCGAGTAAGTCTCCATTATTCTCGAATACAACTTAAATATCCCCATTTAAGTAACATTCCGCAATATTGATTCGTAAATTATAGTAAGATTGAAATAATAATTAGCCAAGGATAGAAAGTAGTGAGAGCTTTGAAGGATTTATTGAATGCAAAGAGGAAGGAAATGCTTCAATTAGTGGAGCAGCTAGTGAATATAGATAGTGGTTCTCATACGAAAAAGGGCATTGATGAAATTGGTTCGATTTTAAAAACGAAATTTGAAAGCTTGGATTTTATTGTGGATACGGTTGAGCAGCAGAAGTATGGCAATCAGCTGGTCATCCAGCATCGTGACGCGCATCAGCCGCATATTGTTGTCGTCGCACATATGGATACGGTTTTTCCTGAAGGGACAGCCCAAAAACGTCCTTTTAAAGTGAAGGGAAATCGGGCTTACGGTCCTGGTGTTGCTGATATGAAGGCTAGTTTGGTTTTGCTTTTTTATGCGATCCTTTGTTTGAAACAATCGGGGCAGACAGGCTATAAGCATATCCAAATCATTCTCAATAGTGATGAAGAGATCGGGTCTCCGTCGTCCGCTTCACTTATATCGGAAAAGGCGGCTGATAAGAAGTTCGCGTTAATTCTTGAACCGGCAAGGGCGGATGGTTCACTGGTCACGGAAAGAAGGGGCTGCGGACAATTTAAGGTGGATGTAGTGGGGGTGGCCGCCCATGCAGGGATCGAACCGGAAAAGGGTCGAAGTGCAATTGAAGAATTGGCTCATAAGATCATCGCCTTACACCAATTGAATGATCCAAAGAAAGGAATCAGCGTTAATGTCGGCATGATTGAAGGAGGTTCTGCTGTCAATACCATCGCTTCCCATGCAGCCGCTTATGTGGATGTGCGGATCTCTGAAAAAAAGCAAGAAGGCATCATCCTCAAACAATTGAAAAAAATCTGCGCGGAAACCTATATTCCAGGGACGAAAACGGTATTAAGCGGGAAAATGGACCGGTCTCCCATGGAAAAGAACGAGAAAACGAACTTGCTTTTAGAGACGATCCGTCAGTCTGGGAAGGAAATTGGCATCCAAATCACGGATATGGCCACTGGTGGAGGATCGGATGCTTCTTTTACTTCTGAATTGGGTATAGCGACAGTGGATGGACTCGGGCCCATTGGAGGGGATGCACATAGTGATGAGGAGTATTTGGATATTCCCAGCCTGACAGAACGGACTCTCCTGCTGGCTACCATCCTTCAAAAATTATCGAAAATGACCTAGTACATTAATTCCGATTAGACTGCTTATATTTCGCTTGTCATAAATGATGTTTATGATATATTGTTAAATGGGAAGCTAAATAAGAACAGAATTTATTGGAGTTGAATATATATGCTGCATCAGTTTTCACGAAATGAATTAGCAATTGGCAAGGAAGGCATCGATATACTGAAAAACACGACCGTTGCTGTCCTGGGTGTGGGAGGCGTAGGTTCTTTTTCAGCTGAAGCATTGGCACGCACGGGTGTCGGCCGTATTATTCTTGTGGATAAGGACGATGTCGACATAACTAATGTAAACAGGCAGATTCATGCACTATTATCAACAGTCGGTCAACCGAAAGCGGAATTGATGAAAAATCGCATTCAAGACATCAATCCCGACTGCGAAGTGATCGCTCTTAAAATGTTCTATACAGAAGAAACGTTTGAGGAATTCTTCAGTTATGGCCTGGATTATGTCATTGATGCATCCGATACGGTCATTTATAAGATGCATGTGATGAAGGAATGCCTGAAACGGAATATCAAGGTGATTTCAAGCATGGGGGCCGCTAATAAAATGGATCCTACGCGTTTCCAAATTGCCGATATCTCCAAAACGCATACAGATCCGCTTGCAAAGGTCATTCGTACTAGATTGCGTAAAGAAGGCATCACAAAGGGAATTCCCGTCGTCTTCTCGGACGAAAGCCCGATTGTCATTCGTGAGGATGTCCGGAAAGAAGTCGGCAATGATGAGGCAAAAATCCGTAAAGCCCAAATGCCGCCATCTTCGAATGCTTTCGTACCATCTGTAGCGGGCTTAATTGCGGCAAGCTGGGTAATCAATGATATTTTAAAAGACATTGAAGTTCGCCGTGTAAATGATTGATAATAAGTTGACTGACTCTATACGGGGTCAGTTTTTTTGTCGAAAAAGCATATATTTCCTTATAATAACTTTTTTATCCATATCATATAGACGGGGTCGAAAGAATGAGATAAAATATTTTCAGAATATTTTTTTTATTCAGATATCACTTTTGCTTAAAAGAACATACAAAACAAGGGGGTTTCAAATGAAGAATAAAAAGCTGGCAGGAGTGTTTCTATCACTTTCATTGGTTGCAGGGGCGCTCGCAGGCTGTGGTGGCGACTTGAAAACCAGCAGTTCAGGCGGGAGTTCATCCAAATCGGGAGACACAATCAAAATTGGGGCCAACCTTGAATTGTCCGGAGGTACGGCATCATTCGGCCAATCGGCCGCAGATGGTTTGAAACTGGCCATCGATGAAATTAATAAAGAGGGTATCGACGGTAAGAAACTGGAAATCGTTAAGGTTGATAATAAATCAGATGCAGCAGAAGCTACAAGCGGTTCGATTAAGTTAGTCAGTCAGGACAAGGTTGTTGCTGTAGTCGGATCAGCGACAAGCACAAATACATTGGCACAGGTTCAGGTCGCACAGGATAATAAAGTTCCTCTACTTACACCAACTGCAACAAATCCCGACATCACCAATAAAGCTGGAAAGCTGAATGATTATGTGTTCAGAACTTGCTTTATCGATCCATTCCAAGGTACGGTTGCAGCCAATTTCGCATCCGACGAAATAGGGGCGAAGACGGCTGCGATCTATGTGGACAGCGCAAGTGATTATTCTAAAGGATTGGCCGCAGCTTTTAAAGAAGCGTTCACTGCCAAGGGCGGTAAAATCGTTGCAGAAGAAGCTTATGTTACAAAAGATACTGATTTCCGCTCTACATTGACAAGGATCAAATCCGCAAAACCAGAGTTCGTTTTCCTTCCTGGTTATTATGAAGAAGTCGGATTGATCTTAAAGCAGGCCCGTGAGGACGGGATGGACCTTCCGTTCATGGGCGGAGACGGCTGGGATTCCCCGAAGGTCGTTGAAATTGCCGGAGCGGAGGCGTTAAAAAATACCTATATTACGAATCACTATTCCCCAGAAGATGAAGATCCAAAAATTCAGGATTTCGTTGCCGCCTTCAAAAAGGAATACAATAAAACACCGGATGCTTTTGCCGCACTTGGCTATGATACTGGGTACTACCTGGCAGATGCCATCAAAAGGTCTGGAGATGCCTCTCCCGGAAAAATCAGACAAGCGTTGGAAGAAGTCAAAGATCTTAAATTAGTTTCCGGAACGCTGAACCTTGATGAAAATCATGATCCGATCAAATCGGCGACCATTTTGGAATATGTAGATGGCAAACAAACATTCAAGACAAAAATCAATCCATAATACCTTATGTGGATAGGGGGCAGGCACCCCCTATTCTATATTCACTTAAATAACGCCTTATCGGGGAGAGTGGAATATGGAACTGATTCAGCAATTGGTAAATGGCATTTCACTCGGCAGCATTTATGCATTGATTGCGCTTGGCTATACGATGGTATATGGGATCGTCAAGCTGATAAACTTCGCCCATGGCGACGTATTCATGGTTGGTTCATTTGTAGGGTTTTACGCCATAACTGTTATGGACTTATCCTTCATCCCGGCTTTATTGATTTCGATGGTCACTTGTGCCATCTTTGGCGTTTTAATTGAACGGATCGCTTATAAACCCCTTCGTAATGCAACACGGATTGCGGCCTTGATAACGGCCATCGGTGTTTCCCTTCTGATAGAAAATGGGCTGATTTACATCCGGGGCGCCCAGCCGGAAGCCTATCCAAATAATGTCCTTCCGATGGATAAACTCGATATATTCGGCGTTTCCATCAGCAGTCAATCGATATTGATCTTATCTGTATCCATCATTTTAATGATCATCCTACAATTCGTTGTCCATAAAACCAAAATCGGCAAAGCGATGCGTGCCGTTTCATTCGATTCCGAAGCGGCTAAGCTTATGGGAATCAATGTGAATCATACGATTTCAGCTACCTTCGCCATAGGCTCGGCCCTGGCAGGGGCGGCCGGTGTCATTTTTGGAATCTACTATATTAAAATCGAGCCGTTGATGGGCGTCCTTCCTGGCCTTAAAGCGTTTGTGGCCGCGGTATTGGGCGGTATCGGCATCATTCCGGGAGCGATGGTCGGCGGATTGCTGCTTGGAGTCATCGAGGCCTTGGTCAGTGCCGCCGGTTACTCTTTATGGCGCGATGGTGTGGCTTTCATCGTTCTTATCTTGATTTTGATTTTCTTGCCGCAGGGTCTATTCGGTAAAAATAAAAGAGAAAAAGTATAGGGGAGACAAAGCGATGACTACTTTAAAGAATTCAAAGGGTTTTTGGCTCTCGATCGTGCTCGCACTCATTTTTTTCGGAATCATGCAGTTCACCATTTCAAACGGTATGCTCAATCCATTTTATATCAACACACTCATGTTCATCGGCATCAATATCATGCTGGCGACGAGCCTTCATTTAATCATCGGTATAACCGGGCAGTTCTCTATCGGACATGCAGGCTTTTTAGCGGTAGGGGCCTATGCTTCGGCAGTCATGACGATGAAGCTGGAACTTCCTTTCATCATGGCTGTATTGGCTGGGGGCATCATCGCTGCCGTTGCCGGTATGGTGATCGGGATACCGAGCCTACGCCTGAAGGGGGATTACTTGGCGATCGCAACACTTGGTTTTGGGGAAATTGTCCGGATAATCCTTTTGAATATTGAATATGTAGGCGGGGCAAGCGGAATGCAGGTATCTCATCTGACCACATGGCCATGGGTATTTGCCTGTGTCATGATCACCATCATAGTCATCCGGAATTTTACCAATTCGACTCATGGACGTGCATGCATATCCGTAAGGGAAGATGAAACGGCGGCAGATTCGATGGGAATCAATACGACCTATTATAAGGTGGTGGCTTTCGTCATCGGAGCTTTTTTTGCCGGAGTTGCAGGATCGCTTTATGCCCATAATTTCTATATTATCCAGCCATCGAATTTCGGTTTCCTAAAATCCTTCGATATTCTGATTTTCGTCGTACTTGGCGGTCTGGGAAGTTTATCAGGTTCGGTTTTGGCAGCCATTTTACTGACGATCGTGACGACATTCCTTCAGGATTATCCGGAAACGAGGATGATCATATACAGTCTTGTCCTGATCTTGATGATGATTTTCCGCCCGCAGGGTTTAATGGGAACAAGGGAAATCACGGCACTGTTCACACATAAGAAAACGAATGGGGGCAAAAAGGATGGAAGCCACAATACCGTTGCTTAAAGTAGATTCGGTGGGTATCCGTTTTGGCGGGTTGAAAGCCGTGTCAGATGTGAACGTTGAATTATTTCCAGGGGAACTTGTTGGCCTTATCGGACCGAATGGAGCTGGAAAAACGACATTCTTCAACTTGTTGACGGGTGTTTATGTCCCTACAGAAGGGACGATTGCCTTGAATGGGGAAAATCTAAAAAAGCAGCCGCCTTATAAAATTACCCGTAAAGGGATTTCGAGGACCTTTCAAAATATCCGCCTCTTCAGTGAGCTATCCGTGATCGATAATGTGAAGGTGGCTTACCACTCGCTCGCCAAGCATATGATTCCAAGTTCCATATTCCGGTTGCCGGGACATTTTTCCGGAGAAAAGGAGATGGATGAAAAGGCGTTGGAATTCTTGAGGATTTTCAACCTTGACCATTTTAAGGATGAAAAGGCGAAGAATCTGCCATACGGACAGCAAAGGCGGCTAGAAATTGCACGTGCTCTCGCCGCAAACCCGAAACTGCTTTTACTGGACGAACCCGCAGCAGGGATGAATCCGCATGAAACGAAAGAATTGATGAATCTCATTGCTTTTATCCGGAAGGAATTCAACCTTACCGTATTGCTCATTGAGCATGATATGTCACTGGTCATGGGGGTATGCGAACGGATTTATGTGCTCGATCATGGACAGCTCATCGCTCACGGAAAGCCGGAAGAAATCCGCAATGATCCAAAAGTTATCGAGGCGTATCTGGGCGAGGAGGTTTCATGATGCTGAAAATAGAGGACATCAATGTTTATTACGGCAATATCCAAGCATTAAAAGGTGTTTCAATGGAGATTAACGAAGGGGAGATCGTGACTTTGATCGGAGCGAATGGAGCGGGAAAAAGCACGTTGCTCAAAACGATTTCCGGGCTGTTAAAACCAAAGCAGGGAAAAGTTCTGTTCGAAGGCGATCCGATTGGAGGAAAGGCAGCACAGTCCATCGTGAAAATGGGCATTTCCCATGTACCTGAAGGCCGCCGTGTCTTTGCCAACATGACGGTTGCCGAAAACCTCGAGCTTGGGGCCTATTTGCGAAAGGACAAGGAAGGCATTAATAAAGATATGGAAAGGGTCCATGAGTTATTTCCGAGGCTGCTGGAGAGAATCAAACAGCAGGCTGGCACGCTTTCGGGAGGGGAACAGCAGATGCTTGCAATGGGTCGGGCCCTAATGGCGAAGCCCCGTTTATTACTGCTCGATGAACCTTCGATGGGCCTTGCGCCTCTGCTGGTGAAGCAAATATTCAACATCATCCAGGAAATCAGTGAGGCTGGCACCACGATCCTTTTGGTCGAGCAAAATGCCAATCTCGCTTTATCTATTGCAGATCGGGCCTATGTCGTTGAAACGGGGCGGATCGTCCTCTCGGGCAATGCCGAGGAACTTACTTCAAGTGAAGAGATTAAATTGGCTTATTTAGGAGGACACTGAACCGCCGTTTGGCGGTTTTTTTGTGGGGAATTGAAGCTTGGGAGATGGGAAATATACAAGGTAGCTTAAAAATGGACAGGAGATTCATGCATGATTTTATGCATTCAAAATAGTATTATTCAATTTTGATATAGGAATTAAGACTAAAGAGGAGTGAAAAAACTGGGTTTAATTCCCTATCAGTATACTTGTATTTTGGTAAAAATGTAATTAATAGGATGGGTAAAATGAGAGAATGAATAAAATTTTTCGAGCAATAAATGAGGATTTTACAATTTCAATATAATTAAATTATCGGTTTTTTCTGAATATATCCATTGTTTTCACAATATTTAAAATATATAAAGATAAAAATGACAGTGTACTCCTTATGAAAAACTTACTATTTAGCGAAATATTCTCATAATTATTGTATAGACGGAATGAAAATTATGCGGTAAACTATTTTTCGAAATATTAATTTAATTTGAAAAATTTAATTTAATCAATTTTTTCTGGGGCATCTTGAATAAATATTCATGCATCAGAGCTATGATTACAAAATGGGGGGATTATTTTGAAGAAGAAAAAATTAGCAGGGGCATTCCTTTCTCTAACACTTGCTGCAGGAGTTCTAGCGGGTTGTTCCGGCTCCGGTTCATCAGATAAAACAAGCGGGGACGGTGATACGATCAAGATCGGTGTCAACCTTGAATTATCAGGCGGTGTAGCCTCATATGGTCAATCAATTTCGGAAGGCCTGGAACTTGCGACTGCAGAAATCAATAAAGAAGGCATTGACGGAAAAAAAATCAAACTAATAAAAGTCGATAATAAATCTGAAGCGTCCGAAGCGACTAGCGGCGCAATCAAGCTGACATCACAAGATAAGGTTGCAGCGATCGTGGGTGCAGCGACAAGCACGAACTCGATTGCACAAGTGCAGATTGCACAAGATAATAAAGTGCCGGTCATCTCACCTTCTGGTACAAGCCCTGAAATCACTTTCAGCAAGGATAAATTGAATGATTACATTTTCAGGACAAGCTTCATCGATCCTTTCCAAGGAACGGTTGCTGCGAATTTTGCCACTAAAGAAATCAAAGCGAAAAGTGCGGCCATCTATATTGACAGCGCAAGTGATTATTCAAAAGGATTAGCTGCAGCCTTTAAAGAACAATTCGAAAAAAATGGCGGAAAGATCGTAGCTGAGGAAGCTTACATTGCGAAGGATACGGATTTCCGTTCCACATTGACTCGTTTGAAATCGGCAAAACCTGATTTCATCTTCCTACCTGGTTACTATGAGGAAGCTGGTCTGATCGTGAAGCAGGCGCGTGAAACTGGACTTGACGTCCCATTCATGGGCGGAGACGGCTGGGACTCTCCTAAGCTAGTTGAAATTGCCGGTGCAAAAGCGCTAAATAACACGTTCATAACGAACCATTATTCTTCAGGTGACCCTGATGAGAAAATTCAGAAATTTGTGTCAGCTTTTAAAGCGAAGTACAAAGATAAATCCCCGGATGCATTTAACGCTCTAGGATATGACACAGGATACTTCCTTGCCGATGCGATCAAACGTGCCGGTTCAGCCGATTCAGAAAAAATTAAAGAAGCGCTGGAAAAAACGAAAAACCTTGAGCTTGTAACGGGTACTTTTACATTGGATGAAAAACATAATCCGATCAAATCCGCTACAATCCTTGAATTTAAAGAGGGAAAACAAGTATTTAACACAAAAATCAATCCTTAATTTCGGAGAATAACTCCAACCCTTTCGCCGGCCCTTCGTCATAAAAGAAGGTGCTGGCGAATTCTCATTTTTCAGGTATACCAGGTCACTGAACTTCCCCTTGGCGGAATGCAAAGAGTCTGGACTAATCACATTATAAAATTAGATTTTTCAAGGAGAGTCGAACATGGAATTGATACAGCAGTTAATAAACGGAGTTTCACTAGGAAGTATTTATGCCCTTATCGCTCTCGGTTATACGATGGTTTACGGGATTGTTAAATTGATAAACTTTGCACATGGTGATGTCTTCATGGTCGGCTCATTCGTTGGATTTTACTCGATAACGGTTCTGGATCTTTCATTTGTGCCAGCTCTATTAATCTCGATGACGATCTGTGCACTCTTTGGAGTGATAATCGAGCGTATCGCATACAAGCCATTACGAAACGCTACGCGTATTGCAGCACTTATCACGGCCATCGGGGTCTCCCTTTTGATCGAATACGGATTCATCTACGTCCGTGGTGCACAGCCGGAGGCTTACCCGAATGATGTATTGCCGACGGACAAGTTCAATATCTTTGGAGTTTCCATCAATAGTCAATCGGTTTTGATTTTTGGAGTGGCTGTAGTCCTGATGATCATTCTTCAAATCATCGTTCATAAAACAAAAATAGGAAAAGCCATGCGTGCTGTTTCATTCGATGCGGATGCAGCCAAGCTGATGGGGATCAATGTTAATAACACGATTTCTGCCACCTTTGCAATCGGCTCCGCTTTAGCTGGGGCAGCGGGCGTCATTTTCGGCATTTATTATATTAAGATCGAACCGCTAATGGGTGTGCTTCCGGGGTTGAAGGCATTTGTCGCCGCCGTACTTGGAGGGATCGGGATTATACCGGGCGCCATGGTCGGAGGCTTATTACTTGGTGTCATCGAGGCTTTGGTCAGTGCCGCCGGTTACTCATTATGGCGTGATGCGGTAGCCTTCGTCGTACTGATTCTTATCTTGATTTTCATGCCACAAGGCTTATTCGGTAAAAACAAAAAAGAAAAAGTATAGGGGAGACAAAGCAATGACTACATTTAAGCGGGCAAAAGGTTTTTGGCTCTCGATTTTACTATCATTGATCTTTTTCGCCGTAGTTCAAGTGTTAATCGGCGGCGGATCGCTAAATCCTTTTTATCAAAATACGCTCATGTTCATCGGGATCAATATCATTCTGGCAGCGAGCCTTCACTTGATCATCGGGATAACAGGGCAGTTTTCCATCGGACATGCCGGATTCCTGGCAGTCGGAGCCTATGCTTCAGCCGTTATGACCATGAAGCTTGACATGCCTTTTGTTGCAGCATTGATAGTGGGCGGTTTGGCGGCAGCGCTGGCAGGATTGATCATCGGAATCCCAAGCTTACGTTTAAAAGGTGACTACTTGGCGATTGCCACCCTCGGTTTTGGGGAAATCGTCCGGATCGTGCTTTTGAATATCGATTATGTTGGCGGGGCAAGCGGGATGCAGGTATCCCATTTGACCACTTGGCCTTGGGTATTCGCTTCCGTTATCGTTACGATCATCGTTATCAGGAACTTCACAAGTTCGACACATGGCAGAGCCTGCATATCGATCCGTGAGGACGAGACGGCTGCCGATTCGATGGGGATCAATACGACCTATTACAAAGTTGTCGCGTTTGCGATCGGTGCCTTTTTCGCCGGAATTGCTGGAGGGCTTTACGCTCATAACTTCTACATCATCCAGCCATCCAACTTCGGATTCCTGAAGTCATTCGATATCTTGATCTTAGTTGTACTTGGCGGCCTTGGAAGTCTTTCAGGAGCCGTATTGGCGGCCATCTTACTGACTGTGGTCACGACATTCCTTCAGGATTATCCTGAAACGCGAATGATCATTTATAGCCTGGTGCTAATCGTCATGATGATCTATCGTCCACAAGGTTTAATGGGGACAAAAGAAATAACATCCATGTTCAAACGTAAAGGAGGCAGCAGACATGAAAATAAAAACACCGCTGCTTAAAGTCGATTCGGTCGGCATCCAGTTCGGGGGGCTAAAAGCCGTTTCTGATGTTAACGTCGAGCTGTACCCTGGGGAATTGGTTGGCTTGATTGGACCGAACGGAGCAGGGAAAACGACTTTTTTTAACTTACTGACAGGGGTATACGTCCCGACGGAGGGAACGATTTCTTTAAAAGGGGAGGACTTGAGAAAAAAGCCTCCATATAAAATCACACAAAAAGGCATCAGCCGGACATTCCAGAACATTCGCTTATTCAGTGAACTATCCGTGATCGATAATGTAAAGGTGGCCTATCATTCCCTTTCGAAGCATAGCATTTTAAGCTCGATCTTCCGGATGCCGATCCATTTTAAAGGCGAAAAGGAAATGGATGAAAAGGCGATTGAGTTCCTGAAGATTTTCAACCTTAATCAATATAAGGATGAAAAGGCTAAGAACCTGCCATATGGCAAACAAAGACGTTTGGAAATTGCCCGTGCACTTGCAGCCAACCCGAAACTGCTTTTGCTGGACGAACCGGCAGCGGGAATGAACCCTCAGGAGACGCACGAGCTCATGAACCTGATTGCCCTCATCCGTGAGAAATTTGATTTGACCGTATTATTGATTGAACATGATATGCCGCTCGTCATGGGTGTTTGCGAACGCATATATGTACTCGATCACGGACAGCTGATCGCTCAAGGCAAGCCAGAGGAAATCCGTAACAATCCAAAAGTCATCGAGGCCTATCTGGGCGAGGAGGTTTCATAATGTTAAAAATCGAGGACATTAACGTCTATTATGGAAACATTCAGGCCTTGAAAGGAATCTCGCTTTCTATTAATGAAGGTGAAATCGTTACCCTGATCGGGGCAAACGGAGCGGGGAAAAGCACGATGCTGAAAACCATTTCCGGACTGTTAAAACCAAAACAGGGGAAAATCATGTATGAAGGGCAATCCATCGGCGGAAAGGCCGCACAATCCATCGTGAAAATGGGCATTTCCCATGTACCTGAAGGCCGGCGTGTATTTGCTAATATGACCGTTGAAGAGAACCTTCAGCTTGGTGCCTATTTACGCAAAGATAAGGCAGGCATCAAGCAGGACATGGAGAAAGTCTATGAATTATTCCCGCGTTTGCTTGAGCGCCTGAAACAGCAATCCGGAACCCTTTCCGGCGGTGAACAGCAAATGCTCGCAATGGGCAGGGCACTCATGGCCAAGCCCCGGCTTTTGTTGTTGGACGAGCCATCCATGGGACTCGCCCCATTATTGGTGAAGCAAATCTTTCATATCATCGAAGAAATCAATAAAACAGGTACAACGATCCTGCTGGTTGAACAAAATGCCAACCTTGCCCTATCCATCGCGGACAGAGCCTATGTTGTCGAAACCGGCCGAATTGTCCTATCAGGCAAATCTGAGGAACTGACCGCAAGCGAAGAAATCAAGAATGCCTATTTAGGAGGACATTAAACCGCTTTATAGCGGATTCAAACTGCAGACAAACTCGAAGAAAAGCGAGTTTGCCTGCAGTTTTTTTATTTCAAAAAAGTGCCAGTTGATTTCAGAAATCCGCTCCCTTTCCGCCGACTGTCTGCCAAGCCTCCTCACCGCAAGCGGCTGTGGGGTCTTGGCTAGCCAGTAATTTGGCAGGAGTGTCGCAAATTTCTTCAATCCAATAAGGATTACAGTAAAAAAACTTTAAGAGTAATCTAGTCTTGTTTTAAAATCATGGTTTGGGATTAGAACATTCGGAACCCCCAGACTGGGAGATATATTCGAAGAAAAGCGAGTGTGCTTGCAGTTTTTTTATTTTAAAAAGTGAGTTGATTTCAGAAATCCGCTCCCTTTCCGCCGACTGTCTGCCAAGCCTCCTCACCGCAAGCGGCTGTGGGGTCTTG